>JAJFUB010000042.1 GCA_021372615.1 bacterium
GCGCTGGCCGCCGGGCGGGCGCGGCCGCCCGCGCTACTGTGGATTGAGGGGTGTTACTTGGCAATCGGCAGCAGCATTTGCCGCTCGACTTGCAGCGAGTCCGGCTGGCCGACGTACTTGGTCTTCTCCAGCCACGCCAGCAGCCCTGCGCGGAAGCGCAGCGTGCTGGTGCGCGACCACAGCGACGCCGTCTGCCCGCCCGCGCTGATCGTGATGTGGCCGGGCTGCTCCTGGGCCTTCACCTCGCCGGCGGATAGGCGATCCACCACGCCCGCCTGCGAGCCGGCGCTGGTGCTCTCGGCGATGACGCCCTCCGGTGTGCGCAGGATGCGCGTGACGACGAACTGCGCTTTCAGCGTGCTCCAGACGGGCTCGACGATGTTGCCCATCACGTCCCGCTGGAACTTCGTGACCACCCAGAGCCGGTCCGCGGCCTTGACCGGCGTCTCCTTGGGGAAGACGAACCGGGCCATGATGCGCTCCAGGCCCAGGCCGGCGCTGGTCGCACGGCCGCTGTTGCCGGCGGCGCCCCAGTAAGCCACCCGCACGCCATCGGGCGACCACCCGCACCCGCGCAGGAACAGGTCGGGCGCCTCCTTGCCGGTGTCGGCCAGCAGGCGCGAGTCCTGGCCCGAACCCGGCGCCACGAAGACCTGCTTGTCCTTCACATACAGGATGGCCTGCGCATCGGGCCGCCAGGCGGCGGCGCGGACGCCCCGGTCCACGATCACACCCTCGGTGGCCGAGACGCCCAGGATGAGGGAACCCTGTGCGTCCACCTCCAGCGTGCGGCCGCTGCCGTCCGGGGCGGGCAGGCCCCCGGCCGCCACCCGCGGCGCCCCGGCCGTAGCCTGGCATGACACCGCATAGGTGGTGGGGGTGCTTCCCCCCCAGACGGCGTATACCTCTCCTGCGGCCGCTCCGGGCCGCAAATCCAGCCACTGCCCCTGATGCAGCTCCAGCAGCCGGCGGGGCTTGCCGCCGGTAAGGTCCACCACATACAGCAGCCCCACCGGACGCTGTGCGTCCTCGGTCGCGTAGACGAGTTGGCCATCCGGCAGCCACGCAAGCTGCAGCGCCTGGGTGATCGCGACGGGCTCGCCCACCCGCGTCACCATCTGGCTCTCAAAGTGCACGAGGTTCAGCTCGGCCCGGTCCTGCCCGCCGATGCTCACGCGCTTCCACAGCGCCACGCGCTTGCCATCCGGCGACACCGCGAAGCGCGGGGAGGCCACCTGCAGCCCCACCTGCATCGCCTGGATGGTATTGGGCACGCACAGCACCACCGGCGTCTGCGGCCATTCCAGCCACCCGCCCACGATGGTGAAGCCTCCCGGCAGGAAGGCCACGCGGTCCACCATCGTCTTCGCCAGCTCGGCCTGGTCCACCAGCACCAGTTGGCCGACTTCCGCCTGGTCGAGCGCAAAGACGGAGGACGACACGATGACGAGCGCGAGAAACAGACTGCACCGGAACATGGCGACCTCCGTTCAGTGAGCTTCAGAGGATGCCGAGGATGAAAAACGAGGATGTCGAGGATCAATCTGGGGTCTGACCCCTAGACCCATCCTCGCCATCCTAGCCTTTCATCCTCTCCATCCTCTGAAGCTCAGTCTGTGCCCCTCGCCGACCCAGACAGGATGACCTCTACCTCGTCGCCGATGCCGAGGTCGCAGACGACATAGCTGCCGCCCGGGACGAACTCCGTGAGTCCCTTCGCGTCCTGGAGCACGAAGGCCTGCTCCGTCGCCGACTTCAGCCGCCATTCCCTCCCCTCCGGCGACGGCCGCACGGGCTTGCCGTCAAAGAGGCCCTTGTTCACCCGCAGCTTCATCACGGGGGTCTGGCTGGCGAAGCTGCCCTGCGCGGCAGCCACGCTCTGGATGACGCCCCGGGCCACGAGGAGCGGCATGTTCAGCGTCAGGCGGACCGCGCCGCCGGACAGGGCCTCGACCTTCTCCACGGTATAGACCGAAGTGTAGCCATATGAGGGGTTGCGCACCAGCAGTTTCCTGCCCACCAGCTTCGCCCCGGGAGAAGGGCTGCCGGGGCTGGTCTTCACCGCGATGGCTGCCTGGGCGACGTTCGCGGCCGTGATCGTGCCTCGGTAGGCGCCGGGCAGCTTGAGGTTGCAGCCCTCCGCCGTCAGGCCGCCGCCACCGACCAGCATACCCGTAGCGAAGCGGCCGCCCACCGCACGTAGCGCAGCGAAGCGCCCCTTCAGGATGATCTCCTGGTCACCCAGCTTCACCCGCCGCTCATGCGCCTCGTCCGGGCTCACGCTGCTGATGATGACATCACGGCGTGGCTGCCCGTTGCCGCCCTCGGTCTCGACGAGGAGCGCCGTGGTCTCGCCCGGCCGCTCGCCCGCACCGGCGACGACGGGCAACTCGGCCACACTCCGCACAACGGGCTGGCGATTGGTGGGCTCGAAGACCGTCGCAAAGGTGCTGATCGCCTGCGCGTCGGACGGGCGGTCGCGAAGGATGACATGGCCCTCCAGTGGCGCCTGCCCGCGCACTCCGTAGCCCTCGGAGACGGCACGGATGAGTTCGCGCCCGAGGGCGCCGACGGTGTGCATGACCAGCCGCACCGGCTCGCTATCGCGCGCCTGCAACACCCCGCCCACGGCTGCGTACGTGCCGTCGTTGCGCGCCCAGAAGTCGTCGCTCAAGGGCCGGGTGAAGTCGGCGACGATCGGCTGCCCGCCCTCGGGCGTGATGGTGAAGTCGCTGTAGTCCCAGGCGTAGTTGTAGTAGTGCAGCAGGCCGACGGAGCCCTGCTCGGGTGCCGCGCCGGTGACATCCACGCTGCCCGAGGGCTTCCCGCCGACGGTCATCGCGGCCTTCCCGCCCTGCACGACGATTTTGACGGGTACAGGCTGCCCCACCGGGAAGCTGCCGGCAGGCATCATGATGACCCGACGGTCGTTCACATGCCGCGGGTCGGTGGCGAAGACGAACACGCAGCGCTCCTGCGGGCCGCCGGCCTGCCCCGTCCGGGTGATCTTGAACTCGACCGTGCAGTTGCGGAAGCTCTGCCTCGTAAGCAGATAGCGGTCGCCCTGGGAGGTGCCGGTGGTCGGGGCCCACTGCGCCACCAGCGGCCGCTCGGAGCTGGTGCGCTGGACGTCCCATAGCCAGCCGTACCCGCCCTTGCTCATGGGCGCGACCTCCTCCCCGGCGAGCGTGCCGCGCTCCTGCTTCACCCAGTTCAGGGCCGGCGTCTCGCCGGCCCCGGCGCCCTGGGCCGGCGAGACGCCGGCGCTGGCGATGGTGAGGTCCTCTGGCTTGCCCAGCGAATGGAAGTGGTAGTCGCGCGTCTTGCCCCCCGCCACGCGGAAGAAGTCCACCACATACAGCGGCTCGCCCTGTTCATCGCGGACGACGCCCACCGTGCGCCGGTACAGGCTGCACTGCGGGTAGGCCCTCTCCGCCGAGGCCTCCACCACATCGCACAGCGGCTCGGCGGCGAAGAAGTGCAGGTTGCCGATGACGTAGCCTTGCTGTCCCCGTTCGTCCACCATCACCGTGCAGTGGCTCGCGGTGTTGGTCTCCCAGCCGCCGTTCTTGATGTCGGTCCAGGTGGTAGGATAGCCCAGGTCGGCGCTCAGGTCATAGCCATAGCGGAAGAGGTTGATCGCCAGCTTGTCCGGGTGGCCGTGGGCGTACTGGCCCTTGCTGAAGGTCATGGGGACGTGCAGCCGCGTGGCGGCTGTGCTGCCGGCACGCAGAATGGCGATGCCCCCATCGTCGAAGATGTGCGACGACGGAGACTCCGGCTTCGTGGGCCCCGAGCCAGGCGGGGTAAGCGGCGACCCGGCGTGGAACACGAGCCAGGCGTCGGCGGTGCTCTCGCGCAGACCCTCCAAGTTTCCACCGCTGGCGGCCAGCAGCCTGCACAGGTAGATGTCCCGCCGCGACGGCAGCCGCAGCAGCGCCCGCTCGTCATACGTGCTGTACGCCGGCGTCTCGCGCAAGCTGCGGGAGCGCGAGCCCCCCACGTCGCCAATCTGCGGCACGCGGCCGTCGCAGTCCACATGGCGGATGAAGTCGAACAGGGCGCTCATGCGGTAGTCGGGATCGTCGTACAGGTCCAGGGGCTTGCCCCGATACGGCACCCCGTGCAGCCATTCGGCGATCTGCAGCGGCGTCTGCGCGTTCCCCAGGTTGTAGCCCGTGCTGTCGTAGATGAACTTCCCGTCGCGGAACCACGAGTTGGTCAGAAGCACCCGCAGGCCGACATCGCTCTCGAGGACCTCGCGCGTGATCTCCTCATTCCCCAGCGTCGCGGCCAGCGCCGCCAGCGCCGTCATCTCATACATGATGAAGTCGCCGTCGAAGTAGGGCATGCAACGGTGCAGGTACTCGTAGATGTAGCCGAGGAGATTGCGCTGCAGGTTGAACTGCACGTCGGCAGGGGTGATCTTGCCGTCGCCGTTGTAGTCCCCCGCCGTCTGCTGGGCCGCGAAGAACCGCGCCAACTCCTCGTCCTGGCCCACCGCATCCCAGATCAGGTCGCAGGCCTGGATCAGGTTCTGCACGAGAAAGCGCTCGAAGGTCTGGCCGATGTAGCCGTCCTGGCGCTGGGACGGTCCCTCCACGCAGCCGTCGTAGAAGCGGTAGACCTCGGCGAGGCGGCCCAGCATCACGGCGCACTTGTGGGCATACTTCGCCTCGCCGGTGAGGGCATAGGCCAGGGACAACTGCGTCACCGGCGTCCCGCCCTGGTACAGTGAGCCGCCGTCGCCCTCGTACGGGCCGCTGAAGAGCTTGCCGATCAGGAAGTAGCGGTAGGCGGCCACGAAGTAGTACCGCCGCCCCGGATGCAGGAAGCCCTCGGGGGCGAGCCAGCCATTGCCGTCGTCACGGACGGTGACGTCCGCGCCGGTCTGCGGGTGCTTCACGAGCGCGCCGTCGTACCACTCCTCGCCGCCCTTGCTGCACTTCCAGACATACGGCTTCTCGATGGTGGCCCGGAAGACGCCGCGCGCGCCGCCATGGATGGGGCAGCCCTTCTCGAACTGCGGGCATAGCGCGCGCGGGTTGCCCTCGGGGATCAGCTTGTAGATCGCCTCATCGCTCTGCCCCACCCACCAGTCGGCATCCTTGAGGACGCGGTCAGCGAACTTGCGCGCCCACGGCCGCGTGGCGAGGTTGCGCTGCCCGCGCTCCAGGTCCTCGCGGTTGATGACCCCCATGAAGCCGGCGGTCTTGGGCTTGGCCATGACGACCGCAAGCTGCGGCGCGACGCGCTGGTCGGCCTCAGCCTGGCGGGCAGCGGCGAGGTTCGCGACGATCGCCATCCGCAGCGCGGCTACATCCACGGTCGCGGCCGGCTCGACGGGCTCGCCCATCACCTGCACCTCGCCGAGGCGCAGCCGCCGGTCGGCCTCCGGGTGTGCCTGCCCGGCCGGCTGCGTGACAGCCAGTGCCGTGACGGCCACCGGGTCGAGATCAATGGCAACCGATGGGGCATCCGCCGGCGGAGTGACCGTCTTGAGGTCCCCCCACTTACCGTCCTGCCAGCGCCGCACGGTGATAGTGAGTGGTGGCTTGCCGCCGCCCCAGTGGATGACGACCTGCCGCACCGTGACCTGCCGCGGGAAGATGAGTGCGAGGGTGTGGCTGTACTCCCAGTTGTCCGAAAGCCACGAGGTCTCGTTCTTGCCATCGCAAGCCAGCCACGGTTGGGAACCGTCCACGCCCCAGCGGTCGCGGTGCTGGCTCTCGGCGACAGCGACGCCCCCTGGGCCAGTGGCGAGGTTGGCAGCCTGCACGGTGGCGCCTCCGCACAGCAGCATCAGCGGCACAGCCCACGGAACAAAGCGGCAATGACGGCACATGGCAATATCCCTTCGCTGAGCTTGAGAGGATGGTGACGATGACGGCAGGGATATCGAGGATAGACGACATGAGTCGCTGATTAGCCGGCCCCCAGGCCTTGCCGTATCGTCTCCATCCTCTCGAGCTCAGTGATCTCCATCAGCTCCCTGACGGGATGACCACTCCCGCCCGTGGAGCGTCTGCCCCCCCAGCACCACCTCATCCACCCGGATCTCCCCTCGCACCGAGTTGCCGATCACGACCTCCTCAGCCTCCCCCAGCATCTCCGGCGTGAGGTGCGCCTCGACGGCCGCGTGGCGGGCCATGAAGTCCGCGCGCCAGATGCCCGGCAGCAGGCCATCCGTCAGCGGTGGGGTGAGCCACTGGCCCCCTCGCCTCACGAACAGATTGGATATCGCGCCCTCGGTAAGGTTCCCGGCCTCGTTGCAGAAGACCACCTCGAAGTAGCCCCCGGCCATGGCGCGCTCGCGTTCGGCATCATACAGGTCGCGCTGGTTGGTCTTGTGGTACAGGAGGCGGTCTGAGGAGTCCGTGCCCACCTGAGAGATGAGTACGCGCACTGGCGGCTCGGGCGGCGGCGGGAGCGGGCGGCTGCTGAAGCTCAGCCCACCCTCCTGGTCCAGCTCCATGCGGACGATGGTCGCATCATCTGCCTCATGGGTGCTCACCCACGCTCGCAGTGCCTCCCGCGCCTCGTCCGCCGCGAACGGGAAGCCCCAGTACGCCGCCGACTGTGCCAGGCGGTGCAGGTGCTCGCTCTCATAGGCCACACGGGCCGCGTGGGTCGCGTGGGCGCGTGTGTCCTCACACGCGCATCCTTTGGCCACGCGAGGACACGCGGCCCCACGCGGTCGTCCGGCCCCACGCGGCTCCGCGAGCATCGTCTCAAACAGTCGCAACTCCGGCGTCAGGCGCCGCGCGAACTGCGACTTGAGCAGCGTCTCCTCATACTCGCTCAGCGGGTCCGAATCCCACACGATGCCCGAGCCGATGCCGAGGTCGTAGCGGCCGGCGCGGTGCACCAGCGTACGGATCGGCAGGTTCAGTGTCCAGTCCCCATTGGGGAGGAAGAGGCAGACCGCCCCGCAGTAGACGCCGCGCGGCTCGGGCTCCAACTCGTGGATGATCTCCATGGTGCGCTGCTTGGGGGCGCCGGTGACCGAGGACCCGGGGAGGATGGCCTCCATGACGCGGCGCAGACCCACGTCCTCACGCACGCGACCCGTCACCGTCGTCGTCATCTGCCAGACGCTGCGGTACTGCTCCGCCTCGAACAGCACCGGGACGTCCACTGAGCCGATCTCACAGACGCGCCCCAGGTCGTTGCGCATCATGTCCACGCTCATGAGGTTCTCGGCGCGGTCTTTGAGCGAACTCGTCAACTCGTCCCGCAGCGCCGCGTCCTCCTCGGGGGTGCGCCCGCGCTTGCGCGTGCCCTTCATCGGCTTGGTCCTGAGGATGTCCCCGCGCTTCTCCAGCAGCAACTCGGGCGAGATGCTCACGATCTGCGCCTCGCCCAGGTCGAGGTAGGCCGCATAGGGCACGGGGTGCGACCGCACCATCGCCAGGAAGTAGTCCAGCGGGTCCAGATCAGCAGCGAAGCGCGCGTGGCAGGTGTAGTTGACCTGGTAGGTATCTCCGGCGGCGATGTACTCTTTGACGCGCGCGAGGGCGGCGCAGTACTCGTCGCGGGTGACGTTGAGGCGCATGTCGGGGACGGGACCCACCCCCGCCCCTGCGGGGCGACCCCTCCCCACGGGGGAGGGGTGAACGGCCGCTTCGTACACTCCGAACCAGTACAGCGGAGTGGGATTCCACGGATCGTGCGTCTGCAGCCCGAACACCCGGCCGGCCTCGTAGCACATGAAGCCGGCCACAACGTGCCCGGCGGCCAGTTCGCGCTCGACTGCGTCGAGCGCCGCGGGCAGTGCGTCAGGGTCGCGGCCGCTGATGACGCGGAGCGGGTCAGACAGCGAGATCGCGTGGGCGGGCGTCTCCTCACGCCCGCACTGCCCCCGTGAGGCCGTCGAACCCCACGCCTCACCGCAGAACAGGGCCGAGCCGGGCCGGCGCAACAGGTCAGTCATCAGGCACTTTCTCAAGCAAGATGGGTAGCATTTCGCAGTCGCCGGCCCCGTGCCCTGCCGGGCAGGAAAAGGGGTGTGCACGGCGAAGAGGGCGCGGGACGGTGACTTCCCCTCCGGAGCGATGACCTGATGCGCGATGCCATTGAGATGTGGCGCAGCACCCGCATGGTCGTGCTGACGGCGCTGTGTGCGGCGCTCTATGCGGCCCTGCTGATCCCCTTCAAGGCCATCGTGCTGATTCCCGGCCTGACCGAGGTGCGTCCGGCCTCGGCGCTGCCGGTCATCCTGGGGCTGCTCTTCGGCCCGGCCGCCGCCTGGGGCTCGGCCTTCGGCAACCTCATCGGCGACTTCTTCGGCACCCTCACCCCGGGCAGCTTCTTCGGCTTCATCGGCAACTTCTTCTTCGCCTACGTGCCTTACCGGCTGTGGGCGACCTTCAGCCGGCGCGAGGCCACCGGCGGCCTCCGCCAACTGCCCCTCTACATCTTCGTCTGTCTCATGGCGTCCAGCACCTGCGCGGCCATCATCGCCTGGGGCGTGGACCTGCTCGGCATGGCGCCGTACCATGTCCTTGGCACGATCATCACGCTCAACAATGCTCTGCCCGCGATTGTCCTGGGCGGGGCGCTGCTGCCCCTGCTGTATGCCCGCTCGCGGCGCTGGGGTCTGCTGGTGTCGCAGAACATGAGCGATGCCGACACCGCCCCAGGCCGGTTGGCCCCTCTGGGCGCGGTGCTGACCATCGGCGGCAGCCTGGCCGGTGTCGCCCTGGCCGTATTCATCTTCCGCCTGGGCGCCAACGGCCAGCCGCCGGCGTGGCTGCTCGTCCTGGGCTCGGTGCGAAACGCTGCCGGCGTGTGCGCGCTGTTGACAGTGGTGGGGGCGGCCCTGCTGGCCCGTCCGCCGCGGTGGCGCCGGAGCGCCGACCAGGGCCGCGTCGGCGCGGACGTCACGGATGCGCCGGGGCGTCCTGGAGGTCCGGCCCCACAAGACGGCCTCGCGGTGAGCCACCTCACCTTCCGCTACCCCTCCTGGGACACACCCGCGCTGCGCGATGTCTCCCTCGCCCTCGCGCCGGGCCAGTGGCTCACCGTCGTCGGCCCCACCGGCGCCGGGAAGTCCACCCTCTGCCTGGCGCTGTGCGGCGTCATCCCCCAGCTCCAGGATGGTGACCTGGAGGGCCGCGTGTCCGCGTGCGGCATGGACACCGCGGACACTCCCGTCCATGACATCGCCCTGCGCGTAGGCACGCTCTTCCAGCATTTCGAGAGCCAGCTCTTCTGCACCGACGTGCGGTCGGAAGTGGCCTTCGCGCTCGAGCAGCGCGGCGTGCCGCGCCCCGAGATGCTCCAGCGGGTGGACGAGGCGCTGGACGCGATGGGCCTGACGGAGCTGCAGCACGCCGATCCGGCCACGCTCTCGGGCGGGCAGAAGCAGCGGCTGGCGCTGGCGGCGCTGCTGGCGGCGCGACCCGATGTGTTGGTCCTCGACGAGCCGACGACCGACCTGGACCCGCAGGGCCGGCGCGAGCTGGTGGACATGCTCCGCCGCCTGTGCGCCGAGGGCAAGACGCTGGTGGTGGTCGAGAACGACCTGTGGTCGCCCACGGACACGGATGAAGGCAGCTTGGCTGCCGAGACCATGGCCGTGCTGGGGGAAGGAGCCTTGCAGGCGCGCGCGCCGGCGGCGGAGCTACTGCGCGATCCCGAGCGCTGCCGGAAGCTGGGCCTCAAGCCGCTGCCTCTGCCGGATCTGTTCGCTCGCCTGGGCAGCCTCGAGCGTCCGCTGACGGTCGAGGAGGCCGTGGCGGCCGCGCAGCGGGAAGGATGGCGCCTGGATGGATCGCGCGTGGGACATGGTGAAGGAGGGGTCGTGGGAGCGGTCACCGACCGCGACGGGGACGTCGAGGCTGGTGATCGGTCCCGCGGGGTCGCGGTCGGTGACCGCTCCCACGATCTTTCCACATCTGAGGCCATCATCGAGGTCGCAGGCCTCCGGCATAGCTACGACGCGGTCGAGGCGCTCGCAGGTGTGGACCTGGAGATCCAGCGCGGCGAGTTCGTGGCCCTGCTGGGCCCCAATGGCGCGGGCAAGACGACCCTGGCGCGGCACCTCAACGGCCTGCTGAAGCCCTCGGCCGGGCGGGTGTTGGTGGCCGGGCAGGACACGACGAAGACGACTCCGGCGCACTTGGCGCGCACCGTAGGCTATCTGTTCCAGGACCCCGATGATGAGATCTTCTGCCAGCAGGTGAGCGACGAGGTGGAGTTCGGCCTGCGCAATCTGGGCCTGCCGGCGGCGGAGCGGGAAGCGCGGGTCCGCGAGGCGCTGGCCTGGGTCGGCCTGACGGACAGGGCCGAGGCCGATCCGTTCACGCTCACCCGCGGCGAGCGGCAGCAGGTGGCCCTGGCGGCGGTGCTGGCGGTGCGCCCCGAGGTGATCGTCTTCGATGAGCCCACGACGGGGCTGGACGGGGTGGAGCAGGTGGCGATGATGGAGCGCCTCCGCGCGCTGAACGCGGAGGGGCACACGGTCGTGATGATCACGCACGCAGCATGGGCGGCGGCGGAGTACGCGCGGCGGCTGGTGCTGATGGGCGAGGGCGGGCGCGTGCTGGCCGACGGCACGCCGCGCGAGCTGTACGCCGACGAGGCGCTCCTGGCGCAAGCGCACCAGGTCGCTCCAGACGTCATCCGCTTCAGCCGCGCAGCCTTCGGCGAGGTGCTGCTGTCGGTGGACGAGGCCGCTGCCCGTTTGCAGCGGTGACCGTTCCGAGCGGAGTGTCGGCGCAGCCGATGGGGACCCCGCTCTACTCTACCTGGGCCGCCACCCACCCCAGGTACCCCTCGCTCCCCCGCTCGATCGGCAGCGCGATGATCTCGGGGACCTCGTAGGCATGGAGACGCCGGATCGCCTCCTCCACCGGCTCGTACATCGCCCTGGTCGTCTTGATGAGCAGCAGCCACTCCTCTGCCCGCTCGACTTGCCCCTGCCAGCGGTAGGTGCTGGTGATCGGGCCCACGATCTGCACGCAGGCGGCCAGGCGCTGCGCCACCAACTCGCCCGCGATCGCCTCGGCCTCCTCGCGCCGCTCGGTCGTCGTCTGCACCTGGATGAAGTCCGCCATGGGTCCGCTCCTGCGCGCGTGCTGTCAGCCTGATTGGCCTCGCGGCAGGATTCCCCCTCCCCCGCGGGCAACTGTCCTGCCCCATGGAGAGTCTTGCCACCCAGATCAAGCGCGCGGTCAATGCCGCCATCGAGACCGGGCAGACGCCCGGCGCCGTGGTGCTCGTGAGCCGCGGCCATGAAGTGCTGCTGCACGAGGCCTACGGGCAGCGCATGGTGCAGCCCGAGCCGCGTCCCATGCTCCCGGACACCATCTTCGACATGGCCTCCGTCACCAAGCCCTTCGCCACCGCGACCGCCGTGATGCAGCTCGTCGAGCAGGGCGCGCTGTCGCTCGACCGGCCAGTGTCGCACTGGCTGCCCGAGTTCGGCCGGCCCGGCGGGCCGGCCGACCCGACGTTGCGGCAGTTACTGACCCATTCCAGCGGGCTGAAGCCGTATCGCAACTATCTGCACGAGTGGGGCGACACGGTGCCCCCGGCGCAGCGCCGCCGCCGGGCCATCGCCGACATCGCCGGCCTCCCCCTCGACTACACGCCCGGCCAGGGCTTCGCCTACTCGTGCCTGAACTTCGTCGTGCTGGCCTCGGTGGTGCAGCGCGTGTCGGGGTTGGCCATGGATGCCTACTTCCGGCGGCACATCGGCGGCCCGCTGGGGCTGCGGGACACGTCCTTCCACCGGGCGGGCAAGACGAACTACGCCGCTGCTCGCTGTGCGGCCACCGAGCCCCTCCCCGAGGGCGTGCTGTGCGGCGTTGCGCATGACGAGATTGCCCGCTACCTCAGCGGCGTCGGCGGCAATGCCGGGCTCTTCAGTACCGCCGCCGATCTCAGCCGCTTCATGCGGATGATCCTGCACGGAGGCGAACTGGACGGTGTGCGCCTCCTGCGGAAGAAGACCGTGCGGACGATGACCTCCCCGGGGCTGGACCTGGGGAACTTGCAGCGCGGGCTGGGCTGGGACATGAACTCGACCTACTCGCCCTCGGTGCGGGGCAAGTACTTCCCGCGCCCGGGCGAGGGCGCACCTGCGAGCTTCGGCCACACCGGGTACACGGGCACGTCCGTGTGGGCCGACCCGACCAGCCGCGTGTATGTCATCATCCTCGCCAACCGCGTCCACTTCGGACGCGAGGTCAGTGTCATGGGCCTGCGGCAACGCATTGCGAACATCGTCGGCAAGCGCCTGATCCCGCGCGCGGGCAGCGCCTGACGCCGCTGTCGGTGTCCTTGCGTCCTGCGGACGGTACTGCCAGACGAACACCACGCCCCACGAGACCAGGAGGCGACACCATGAGAGCCTGCAGCGTCATCATCGCGAGCATGTTGGCCGCAACACTCAGTCACGCGGCCGACCTCAAGCTCATCCCCACGCCGCAGCAGGTCCAGGCGCTCCCCGGCAGCTTCGACTTCAGGGGCAGCGTCGTGACCCTCGCCCCCAAGGCCCCCGCCGAGGACAACCTGGCCCTGCGGCAGGTCGTCGAGGAAGTCGTGCGGGAGATGAAGCCCAAGGGGACAGGCGTCGAGACGTCCCGGCGCGCGCTCATCATCGGTGAGATCGCGCTCATGGCGGGTGAACTGAAGGGCCAGGACCTGTCCGTGCTGGCCGACAAGGGCCCCGAGGCGTACTTCCTGCTAGTCTCGCCCGACAAGGTTCTTGTCGCCGGCAACAGCCCCGCCGGGACCTTCTACGGCGTGCAGACCGTCAAGCAGCTCATCCGCGCCAATCGCACCGGCACGACCATCCCCTGCTGTCGCATCCTCGACTGGCCCGGCCTCAAGTACCGTGGCTACTCTGATGACATCAGCCGCGGGCCCATCCCGACGATGGACTACTTCAAGCGCGAAATCCGCACCATGGCCGAGTTCAAGATGAACATGCTCACGTTCTACACCGAGCATGTCTTCAAGCTGCAGAAGCACCCGGTCATCGCGCCCGAGGACGGCCTCACCGCCGAGCAGGTCAAGGAGCTGTCCGCCTACGCCCGGCAGTACCATGTCGAGCTGGTCGGCAACTTCCAGAGCTTCGGCCACTTCTACCAGATCCTCCGACACCCCGAGTATGCCGCACTGCGCGAGACCGGCGGCATCATCACCCCGGTCAAGGAGGAGAGCTACCAGTTCCTCGATGACGTCTACAGCGAGATCGCCCCGGCATACGACTCCCCGCTGTTCAACGTGAACTGCGACGAGACCCAGGGCCTGGGCACCGGGCCGAGCAAGGACCTGGCGGCGCAGATCGGCGTCGGGGGCGTGTACGTACGGCACATGATCCGCATCCATGACATGCTGCGCGACAAGTACCACAAACGCATGATGATGTGGGGCGACATTGCCCTGCAGCATCCGGACATCGTCCAGAACCTGCCCAAGGACACCATCCTGCTGTCGTGGGGCTACGGCGCCCGCGACACGTACGACAGCGCCATAGAGCCCTTCACCAAGGCCGGCTTCGAGTTCATGGTCTGCCCCGGCGTCTCGTGCTGGTCGCAGATCTTCCCCAACTACCGCAACGCGCTGGTCAACATCCAGAACTACACCCGCGATGGCGCGAAGTTCGGTGCGCTGGGGGCGCTGAACACCACCTGGGACGACGACGGCGAGAACCTGTTCACGTGGAACTTCTACGGCACCAACTGGGGCGGGGCGTGCGCCTGGAAGCCGGCGGATAGCAAGATCGAGGACTACGACGCCGCCTACGCGCAGGTCAGCTACGGCACGCCGGACGGCAAGCTCACCCGGGCGATCACGCTGCTGGCCGGGTGCGCCCAGAACCCGCTGACCGAACACAACTCGGACCGCGCCTTCTGGGTGCGGCCCTTCGGGGCGCTGGCGACGACCTTCGAAGCCGTCACGAAGCAGGCCGACGACTTGTGCGCGACGACGGGCGAGGCGGTCAAGCTGCTGGGGCAAGCCAAGGCGGAGGCGTCGCTGGACGCGGGGGACATGGACTACCTCATCTTCGCCGCGCGGCGCCTGCAGTCCATCGGCCGCAGCCGCCAACTGTGGCTGCAGGCCTGCGCCCGAACGACCGAGGCGCTGCTGGCCTTCCCCGACACCAAGCCCACGGCCGCCGCGCTGCAGCAGGCCCAGGCCGCCACGGACGAGATGGTCAAGACCGTGACCGACCTGCGCACCGAGTACGAGCGCCTGTGGCTGCTGGAGAACCGTCCCTGGTGGCTCAAGGAGATGTCGGGTAAGTACGAGGCGCTCATTCGGGACGCCACGGCGCAGTCGCAGAAGATCGCCGCGGCCCAGGAGGCCCTGGCCGCCGGCAAGATGCCCGACCTCGCCGCGCTGGGCCTGAAGGTGCTGGAGACCGGCCGCCGCGACACCCGCGCCCTGCCCACCACCGAACCGATCCTGCCCGCCGACGCCAAGTGGTGGAACGACCAGTGGGCCTATCGCCTGCCGGTCAAGCTGCAGTTCGGCGCCAAGGCTGTGACGGACTACCCCGTGGAGGTCGTCGTCAACTTCGGCGACGTGAAGCCTGAGCCGACTTCCCTGCGGGCCGTGGAGGTCAAGCCGGACGGACAGATGGTCGCCGGCCCGGCGCAGCTCATCACGCTGCCCGACGGCAAGACGACGGTCGCCTTCATCGCCCCGGGGCAGAGCGCCGCGAAGTCCGCGCGCGTGTTCGCCCTCTACTACGACCCGGCAGGGACTGCCGCCAGACCCCCGGCCGAAGGGCCCGCGCTGACAGCGAAGCTGGAGGGCGGCTGGGCCACGATTGACAGCGGCCCGGCGCGGATGATCGTGGGCGCGCAGGGCGGGCATGTCTTCGAGTGGTTCGTCAAGGCGCTCGACGGCCTGGAGATCACGGAGCCCGGGCGCGGGGGCTGGGCAGGGTTCTGCGATGCAGGCGACCTGGACCGCGGCGCGCAGTTCGACCTGACGCTGGAGGCCGCCGGACCCGTGCTGGGGCGGCTCAAGGGCTCAGCCAAGAACGGCGCGAACGAGCGGACACTGACCTTCTATGCGGGCCAGCCCCTCGTGGAGGTCATGCTGGCCCAGCCGGTGGGGTTCTACTGGGACTATGACAGCATCGCCAACTTCGCGGCCGACAAGGGCAACCCGGGCACGGCGCTGTTCTCCGACGGCTTCAAAGAGCCCGTGTGCAAGTCCGATGAGCAGGTCCATGTGGTCCGCAGCAATGTCACCTGGTGCGCCAAGACGCGGGCGGACGGCCTGCTGCTGGCGAACCTCACGCCCGAGGTCGCGGCTCGGCACATGACCGGCCCCGGCGGCGGCTGGGGCGGAGTGGGCATCGAGGGTAGCGCCCCGGTCTCGCACTTCGTGACCTTCGCCGACAAGATCACCGACGACCCCGCAGCGGTCCTGAACGCCGTCCAGCAGACTCTGGACCTGCGCAACCAACCGCAGATGTGGATGGGGAAGGTGGAGAAGCGGTAGGGGGTGGGCGCTCGAGACGACTGAGCCAGGGCGGGGTCTCGGGCGTAGCCCGACGGGGACCCCGCCGTAGTGCCTCGACACGCGGGGTCCCTGTCACGCTCCTCGTGACGCCCCGCCCTGGGGTCTAGATTCTGGGCAGCAACTCCCCCGCGTGCATTTGCAGCCGCGCCGCGATGGCTGCCGCCGTGGCCAGCACCAGCACCCCGGCCACCAGCAGGTCCGCCGCGCGGGAGTGGTACTCCTTCAGGTGCGTGCGCCGGCGCTCCGCTGACACCCCCCGCACCTCCAGCGCCCGCGTCAGGTCGTCGGCGCTGCGCAGCCCCCGGGCCAGCACCGGCACCATCAGCGGCACCGTGCGCCCCAGCCGCTTGAACGGCCCCCCGCGGTCCAACTCCAGCCCGCGCGACCGCTGCGCATCGGCCGCTGCCATGGCCGACCGCATGAACGAGGGCACCAGCCGGAAGGCCAGCGTGAAGGCCAGCAGCATCATCTCCGGCAGGCGCAGTTGCCGCATGGCGTAGGCTGTGTCCTCGACGGTGGTGGTGGACAGAAACAGCATCCCCGCCAGGATCAGGAACGCCAGCCGGAGCCCCACCGCCACCCCGAACAGCAGCGATGTGCGCGAGGCGGCGAAGATCCCCCAGTGCCACGTCGGGTCCACGTCGCGCAGGAACAGCGTCCACAGCAGCACGCTGAGGACGAAGAACAGCAGCACGAAGCGCAGGTTACGCCACAGGTTGTCCAGCACACGCCCCACGGCGAACAGGGCCACGATGAAGACGACATAGGGTGCCATCCAGCGCGGGTCGTTGAACGCGAAGGCGGCCACGAAGAGTAGCAGCAGGGCAATGAGCTTGGTCATCGGGTGCAGCCGGTGCAGGCAGCTCCCGCGGTCCTGGTACAGCCAGCTCGATCTCACAGTGTGCCCTCCGCGCCCTCGCGTCCGGTGTCACCGGAACACTGCCGCTCCAGTAGCGCGGGCGGCCTCGCTCGCGCGTCCCGGCGGCGGGCAGGCGAGGCCGCCTGCCCTACGGCAACTGTCGAGGCGCCACTATCTCCCTCCGCGCCCCGTCCTGTCTTGCCCTACCGTCCCAGCGCTCGTCCGCGCTCGATGAAATGGCGCATCGTCTCGTAGTTGATCTCCGGCGGCTCGGAATGGTCGGAGTGCAGGATGTACCCGCCCCCGCCCTGCACAACCGGCAGGATCTTGCGATCCATCTCCGCGTCCAGGCCCGGCAGATCGTTGGCGATCAGGAAGCGGACGTCAATGCCGCCGTAGAAGCTGATCTTGTCACCGAAGCGCTGGTAGAGCGTCGGCAGGTCCATGCCGGCCTTCACTTCCATGGCCTGCAGGCAATCCAGCCCGGCGCGGATCATCCCCGGCACCAGCGGCTCGACGTAGCCACACGAGTGCACGATCACCTTGCAGCCCAGGCTGTGGGAGTAGTCGAAGAGCAGCTTGTGGCCCGGCTCGATGATCTCCTCGTACATCGCCGGCGACATGAAGGGCCGCTGCTTGAAGCCCATGTCCTCGTAGAAGAACATGCCGTCCGGCGTGCCCTCTTCGGCGAACAGCACCTCCAGGTGGTTCACGGTCATGCGCGCGTACGTCATGACCATGTCCTTGACCCACTCGGGGTCAAGGGCCATGCCCATGAGCATGTACTCGTGGCCGCAGATCGGGTGCATCTGCTCAAACGGGGCGACCCCGGCCCAGCAGAAGAACCGCTGCTTGTCGGCGGCGAACTGCTTGGCGTCCCGATAGCCCTCGAAGGGGATGCGGCGCCGGTCCCCGTCCACCAGGCGCGGCTTGATGCGCTCCTCCCACCCGGCGCGGTCCTTGACCGTGAAGTCCACGTGCTCGGGCGTGCTGTCATGCAGCTTGTGGCGGCGCAGCCTCGCCCCGTTGCCGTCAAGCTGCAGGATCGTCTCCTCGGTCTCCTCGAGGGTCACGACCTGGAAGTCGAGGTCGGCCACGGAGTTGAGCCAGCCGCCGGTGCGGAGGTCCTGGCCGAAATGCTCAGCGACGTCCTCCCCCTCCTGGATGTGGCCCTCGCTCTTCCAGCGGTTGACGGTCGCCCCCCACGGGCTGACGGCGATGGGGGTCTGGTCCACGGGCTGGAAGTTCAGAACACGCGTCATGCGCTCGTGGCTGGTCATCGTCTCAGGCATGGGCTGGTTCTCCTCGGGTAGTTGCGGAGGGAGAGTTCCGCCTCGGGCAGAGGACACCTGCTCGGGGCCTTGAGTCGCCCCTCCGGGGCTCCACCCCGGCGGAGAGGAGGAGGGTGGCACTGGCCGGACGGGGGCTTCCGCCCCCGCCGAGCGTGAGCCGCGCCTCCGGCGCTGACGGCCACGGCACGGCCGCGGTGGTCGGCGGGAGGCAGGCCCCGGACGTGACGACTGCCCGTGCCGCAACGCCGGGCCTCGTCCTGGTTGCTGCCGTGCCGTTGACATGAGGCCCGGAGGGCCGACTCAATCTAGGCGGGGGCGGAAGCCCCCGTCCGCCTGGCCGCCCCCTACCACTCCTCCGAGGCCCTTGCCCCTGAGCCCCGGAGGGGCGACAGAGGCCCCGATTCCTCGCTGCGGCGCAGGTCACACCCATCCGCGACACGAAGACACCGCCACACACGAAGAGCATGAGGTGCCCGCCCATGCGCACCGCCCTGGCCGCCACTGTCGCCTGCCTCACGGCCACCGTCGCCCACGCCCAGTTGGCGCCGTTCGTGCCCGATGGGCACACAGTGCTGCTCTATCACCTGGACGAGGGCCAGGGCGCCGTCGTCCGCGATGCCAGCGGCCACGGGCAGGACGCGGTGCTCCAGGGCGCCACGTGGGGGCGAGGCCGCTTCGGCGGCGGGCTGTGGCTTGACGGCGCGGACGACAGTGCCTTCCTGGACAAACCCGACGCCCTCCGCGCCCTCAAGCAGATCACCGTGGAATGCTGGTTCAAGCCCGAGCGGATGTCCGGTCGGCGCTTCCTGATCGGCCACGATGTCGGCTTCCACTTCGAGGTGGATGACGGCGCGGCCATGTCCATCTCCTTGTACAACCTCGGCGGCGGCGTCCCCAACGCCGAGGGCAAGGCCCACCAGCAGGTCCTCACCGGCGGCGTGTCCATCCGCCCCGAGCGCTGGCATCACCTCGCCATCACCTACGACGGCGCCACCGTCAGCACCTTCCTCGACGGCGCTCTGCGTGGCCGCAAGCCCGGGCCGCAGGGCTTCGCCCTCGGGGCCCCGAGCCGCGGCTTGTGGCTGGGCTGCTATGTGGGCATGGACTACTGGTACAGCGGCGCGCTGGACGAAGTGCGCGTGTCGGACGTCGTTCGGTACGACCCGGAAGGCAAGATGAAGCCCGGCGAGCGCATCTACGAGGCCTCGGGGGCCTCCCATCCCGTGCGCCCGGCCCCGGCGGTGCGCCAACCCGTCAAGACCGGCGTGGCGGCCCTGAACCTGACGCTCAAGAAGCTGCACGGCGGCGACGCCGGCGCCTGGGTCTGCCTCAAGCCCCCCGGCAAGCCCGCGGTCGTCGTGGGTGAGTACGCCTGCCAGACCGAGGGCGAGATCGCGAGGCTGACGCTGGACGTGTCGGATGAGGTGACGACGCAGGGCACGTACCTCGTGGGGCTGGTGCCCAAGGCCGGAGGCTACTTCGTCGTGCCGCGGGTCGAGATCAAGAGCCCCCTCGGCGTTGCCTCCCATCAGGGCGGCGATACGTGGGAGGAGGGCCTCGGGCCTCGCCGCACGTTCCGCCGGCCGGCGCTGGTCCCGCTCAGCGTGGGCGCCGGCGCTCCCGCGAAGCCGTCACGCAGCCTGCTGCTGCCCGCCCAGGCCGACTGGGCCACCGGCACGCTCGAGCTGGACACCGCCGAAGAGGGTCAACCGCCCCTGATGATCGGCGACGGCAGCGCCGAATGGTGGCTGCACTGCCCGGCCGCACAGACGTACCGCGTGTACATGCGCTATGCCGCGGCCACGCGCCGCCCGTGTGACATGGTCGTGGACGGCGACGATCTCAATGACTTCAACATGTGCGCCCGGAACCTGACCGAACGGAGCACGGCTCGGGATGCGCTGTGGGAGCTGCAGGGCACGGTGCGCCTGCAGGCGGGGGCGCATTGGCTGCGCGTGCAGGATGTGCTGCCCGACATCGTGGGTGTGCGGCTGGAGCCGGTGGGTGCGTCCGGGGCGTCCGCCCCCACACGGAGGGTGCCCTTCGAGCCCTTCGCAGTGCCCCCGCCCGACGCCTTCGCGAAGCTGAGCGCCTGGAAAACAGAGTTGCAGTTCGGCCAGGGCACCGGCAGTGCGACGGCCGGGGCTGCCGGGGCGCTGCAGTTCACCGCCGCCTTCGCCAACATCAACCCCGACGACCTGTTCAGCGGCGACTGCCTGCGCTTCACCGCCCCCGCGCAATGGGACCTGTCGCCCTATGGCCGCCTCCGCTTCACGTTCACCGGCACGGGCAGCCAGCACGTCGTCTCCCTCCGAGTGGTGGACGCCAAGGGCGATGAGAAGCTGATATGGCGCCAGCGAGACCTCGCCAAAGAACCGCTGGCGGTCGCCGCCCCCCTGGACTTCGAGGGCAACGACATCTTCGACCCGCAGCACATCGTGGCGGCCGCCGTGGAGCTGGACGAGGGCAACCACCACCCCACCCAGGCCAACGCCCTGCGGTGCGCGCTGTCAGAGCTGACCCTCGACCGCAGGGATACCCTCAGGGGTCTGTCCCCGGAGGGACCGCAGGTCCCGCAAGGGGCTGACCCCGGCGGGGGTCGAACGGGGTCAGCCCCGGATACGGCTCGGGACAGACCCCTCACCGAGGGCAGACCCCTGCTCTCGCCCGGCTTCCGGCCGTGGCTCAAACCTGTCGTCCCCGAGGAGCACCCGCTCTACGCCACCACCGAGCCGAAGCCCGTGACGCGGCTGACGCTGGGCTATGACCTGCACTTCACGGGCGCGCGCGGAGTCTCCGAGGGTACCCTCCGCAACTTCCACGAACGCTACAACTTCGGCGACATCTGCTGGCCGCACATCGGCATCCTGCCCCAGCGCAGCGACTGCAAGACCGACGCCGACTACGAGCAGGCACTCAAGACGCTGGAGGAGCGGCTGCAGGCGGTCAAGCAACGGAACCTGATCGTCTTCGACATCTGGGGCTATGTGCCTAACAACGAACTGGGGCGCATGTGGCGGGTGACACCGGAGCATGACGCCATCCTCAAGCGCGTGATGGGCGACCGCTTCCTCGGCTATGACAACGGCGAGCAGGACGGGCGCTACATCGGCGCCTACGCGGGTCGAGGGCAGTTCACCGACCGGCGCGGCGGCTGGGACGACTTCGCGAAGTGGGATGAGATGATCTGCGCTGACAGCGCCCACTTCATGAACGCCACCGGCTCGCTGAACTTCTCGCACTACTACGGCGAGCGCGGGGCGCGGACGCTGGGTCTCGAGACCGCGCAGGGCCTCCCCAGCGACACGCTGATGTTCGCCTTCTTGCGCGGGGCCGCCAAGCAATACGGCCGCCTCACCACCCAGGCCACCTCCATCTGGAACCGGTACGGCTACAACATCTACTCCGACCGCAAGACCGACGGGGGCAACGGCTACGGCTTCGGGCCGCACAAGGGCTGCTCGCTCAGCCTCCACAGGCGTCTGTTCTTCCAGAGCTACACCGGCGGCGACAGCATCGTCGGCACCGAGACCGCCCAGTTCACCGCCGACGTGAACCCGGATGGCTCGCCCGAACTGAGCCCCCTCGGCCGCCAGCACCTCGCCTTCCGCGAATGGGTGCAGAGCCACCCGGATCGGGGCGTGATGTACGCGCCCATCGCCTTCATGCTCGACTTCACCAACGGGTGGAACATGCCGCGGCACCTGTACCGGAGCGATAAGTACAAGATCTGGGGCAAGCTGCCGTACGAGAAGGGCGACTACCTGACTGACAACATCTTCCGCATGGTGTGGCCGGGCTACGAGGACTGCAGCTACTTCCGCAACGAGCGCGGCTTCATCTGCGACACGCCGTATGGCGACCTGTTCGATGTCATCACCAACCGCTGCCACCCGAGCGTGCTGCAGCAGTACACCGCCCTCATGCTGATGGGCGATGTGGAGATCACTCCCGCAGTCGCGGCTAACCTGCAGCAGTTCGTCCAGCAGGGCGGCGATGTCCTCATGGACGCCGGCCACGCGGCCAAGCTGCCGCCCGCTTTCACGGGGCTGAGCGTCGGCGACCCGCAGACGGCCCGTAGCACCGCGCGCGTCGGCACGAAGCAGGTCTGGCCCGAGCAGCCATACACGCTCCGCAGCGCACAACTGCAGGCCGCGCAGCCCCTGTTGCGCAGCGAATCCGGCGCGCCGGTGATGGCCGTCAACACGGTAGGCAGAGGCCGGGTCATCGTCTGCCTTGCCGACAACTTCATGACTGACCAACTCACCTACGCCGACCCGAAGCTGGTGAACATGGAGTCGCCCTACGCGCTGCTGCAGGGCGTGCGGGCGGTGCTGGACGAGTACTTTGCGTCCTTCAGCCCCGTCGCTCTTGACCCGCCGGGGCTGAATGTACGCGTGAACTGTACCAGCGACGCGCCGCGGAAGCTGCTGGTCACCCTGACCAACAACAACCTGTTCGCGGACTGGCGCGGGACGTTGCGGGTGAAGGGGCGGAAGGTGGACTCGCTGCGCGAATGGTGGGAGAACAGGGACCTGAAGCCCGGGGCGCCGGTGACGGTGCCGGCGGGTGATGTGCGCGTGCTCGAGGTATGGGCCCCGTAGGCGGCGGCCCCTGCGGGGCGCGGAGGGTGAGGAGGATGACGAAGGGGGAGGGACGCTCGGGGTCCATGGGCTGCCGCCCATGGCTACACACGCGGACCCCTTCGGGGTCGTCCGCGCCGAAGGCGCCGTCGTGCGTAGCCACGGGCGTGAGCCCGTGGGGCACACGCGCATGAACTCGGGCGCGCCCCGAAGGGGCCGCCGGATCGCTGGAGACAACACCGCCATGAAAACGCCGCTGCTGATCGTGGGGCTCACTGCGTTGCTCGCTGCCACGGCCGCCCACTGTGCCCCCTGCATCTTCTGGGCGAGCGACCCCATCGCCCCCGGCGAGACGGCGCTGCTCGCCGGCGGCGGCTTTGGCGACAGCCCCAAGGTCGAGATCAAGCGCCTCCCCGACGGCCCGGCCGGGCGGCCCGCGACCGTCCCTCTCGGGTGGAGCGGCGGCGGCCAGGCCGTCCCGGCCCTCCAGCCCGGTGACACCGCCGTCAAGTTCACTCTCCCCGCCGCCCTCAAGCCCGGTCTGTTCGCCGTGCGCCTCACCGGCGCGGACGGGGCCGTCACGCAACTGCTCAACGGCCCGGCGCTGTGGTGGGCGCAGGGCGACCTGGGCCTGGCGGCCAGCCCCGGCGGGAAGCTGCGCCTGTTCGGCAAGAACCTGCTGTGGAAAGGCGCGACCAAGCCCACTGTCCTCTTGCGTGGGCCGCAGACGCTGTCGCTGACGCCCACTGGCGATGCCTACACCCTGACCTGCGCCCTGCCGACGACGCTCGCGCCGGGCTCGTACCAGGTCAGCGTACACGGTGGCCTGGGCGGCAGCGTCGGCTGGAGCGCCGCCCTGCCCGTCACGATCGAGAAGCGTCCCGTCTGGCCCGCGCGGGTGTTCAATGTGCGCGACCAGGGCGCGGCCGGTGACGGGACCACTGACGACACTGCGGCGATCCAGGCCGCCCTGGATGCGGCCGGCCAGGCCGGCGGCGGGGTCGTGCTCTTCCCGCGCGGCCGCTACCAGGTGCGGCAGACCCTGACCATCCCGCGCTGCACCGTCTTGCGCGGCGAGGGCGAGGACCTGGTCAACATCTTCTGGCCCGACATGGACACGCCGCCACCGGCACTCTTGCAGGGGACGAACTCCTTCGGCCTGGAGCAGCTCACACTCTACTGCAGCAACTACCGGACCTTTCTGGTCGCCGACACCACCGGCCCGGACGCCGGCGATGTGTTCATCCGCCAGGTCCGCATCCGCGCCAATGTCTTCCGCGGGCACATGAAGCCCGAGGAGGTGGACAAGCGCTGGCGGGAGGGCATGAAGGTGGGCTTCGGGGGCGGGTACTGGCTCTTCCGGCTCGGCGGGCGGAACATCAGCATCACCGACTGCGACCTGTACTCCGCCAGTTGCATCTACTCGCTGACCGCCCCGCGCGGCGCCGCCATCGAGCGCAATATCCTGGGCGCGGGCCGCTGGGGCGGCAGCGGCATCTTCGGCGGCGAGGGCATCATCCTGGCGGACAACAAGTACGTGGGCATGGACCTGATGAGCTGGGGCGCCGCGGGGGGCTTGGGCTATGGCAACCTGTCCCATCTCTACCTGGCCCGCAACAGCTTCGTCATGGAGCACGGCGGCGACCGCGAGTCCATCACCTCCGACGCCTCCGGCGGGCTGTACTACGGCCCCATCGCCTCGTGCGCGGGCACAACGCTGACGCTGCCCGAGGCGATCAAGACGCCCGACAAGCGCTGGATCGGCTCCGGGGTGTTCATCCTCAACGGCCGGGGGCGGGGCCAGTGGCGCCGGGCGGTGGGCTATGATGGCGACAAGATCGAGCTGGACCGGCCCTGGGACATCGCCCCCGACAACACGTCCATCGTGACCGTTGTCTGGCTGCTGCGCCAGTGGCTGCTGCTGGACAACAGCTTCAGCGATGTGGGCATCTCCATCCAGCTCTATGGCAGCGCCCTGGAGCACATCTGCGCCGGCAACACCACCGCGCGCAGCGCCGGCTACCACAACTTCGGGATGAACTACCACGGCCTCCAGCCCAGTTGGTACATCCAGTGGCTCGGCAACGAGATCACCGAGGGCAACGCCTACAGCGCCGGCCATGACAACTACATGCTCTCAGGCGATGCGCACCTGGGCGTCTTCGCCCTGCCCAAGAGCCCCGACGTGCCCGACCCGTTGACCTACGCCTGCATCGTGCGCCACAACCGCCTGCTGAACAACGCCCACATTGCCGTCGGGGGCACGGACCCGTACAACCCGGGCTACGCCAAGCCTGTCGTGCAGGAGGTCGTGGTCGAGCAAAACGACATCTCCGACTCGCAGATCGGCGTCTTTGTGCGTCGGGCGGCCTCGGGCGTCTTCCTGCGCGACAACCGCTGCACACGCGTGGTCGAGCCGCTGCGTGATGAGGTGGCGATGCTGAAGGCCGCGCAGGAGCGCCGGGAGAAGCTCCTGGCCGACCCGGGGCCGCTGGCCCGCTGGTCGTTCGACCAGCTCAGCCCTCAGGGCGTCCCGGATGACACCGGCCACGGCTTCCCCCTGGCCATCAGCGGCAAGCTGGCCCTCGCGCCGGGGCACGCGGGCCAGGCCGGGGTCTTCGACGGGCAGAGCTGGCTCACCAGCAGCGAGCGCGAGCTGTTCAACCTGGCGAACGTCACGCTCGCGCTGTGGCTCAAGCCCGACACGATCAAGGGCCGCCACGGCCTGATCGGCAAGCGCTTCGCGGGGGCAGCCGCGCCCTACGTGCTGTCCCTGTGGGATGGCACGATTGACTTCGAGGCCTGCGATACCAGCGGCAAGTGGTCATACAACTTCCGCTCCCCGGCAGCGGTCAAGGCGGGCGAGTGGAGCCACGTCGCCGCCGTGGTCGAACAGGGCAAGGGTGTGACGATCTACGTCAACGGCCAGCAGGTCGCGACGAAGGAGAACGCCGCAGAACGCGTGATGAACATGGAGCCGCTGGTCATCGGCCGCGAGGCCTGGGCCGGCGTGAACCTGGTGCACGAGCCCTGCTGGTATCAGGGCCTGATGGACGAGGTCAAGATCTGGGGCCGGGCGCTGACGGCCGACGACGTGAAGGCGGAAGCCGGGAAGTAGCCGCGTGGGCCAGGATGTCCCGCCCCACGCGACAGCGGAACATGAAGGGAGCTGACCTATGCCATACCTGACCATCGCCGTCGTCTTGCTGCTGGTGTTGTGCCTGCTGACCACGGCTTCGGCCGAGGCCCTCTGCGAGGACATCCCCCTCGTGAACAAGCCCCGGGGTGACCACGGCTACCGGGGCATGATGGGTGACTTCATCCAGCTTAGGGATGGCTCGCTTCTCTTCTCGTACACCGACGGCGACATCAAGGTGATCCGCTCCGCCGACCAGGGCCGGACATGGGGGGCGCCGCAGGTGCTCGTGAAGGCCCCGCCGCCGCAGGTGAAGAGCTACATCTGCCATCCCTCGTTCCTGCGCCTGCCGTCCGGGGCCATCATGGCCACGTACATCCACAGCACCCACCCCGCCACGCCGTATGTCGCCACGAACTACTTCCGCCTCTCCACCGACGAGGGCCAGACCTGGAGCGACCAGTACTGCTACACGCCTTACCCGGGCTATGTGCTGGTACACAATGACCGGCTGAGCATCCTCTCGACCGGCCGCCTGCTGGCGGTGGCCGAGTACAAGATGTACCTGCCCAGTAGCGACGACCACTCCGGCTTCGTCGGCATGACGTTCTACTCGGACGACAACGGCGTGAGCTGGCACCCCAGCGTCAACACTGTGGACCTGTACGGCTCGGACAAGACCGAGGTGCAGGAGGCCGACGCCGTAGAGCTGAAGGACGGGCGCCTGCTCATGTTCGCCCGCACCTACAGCGGCTGGCCGGTCTTCGCCTACTCCGAGGACAAGGGCGCTACGTGGGGCCCGCCGACGCCGCGCAAGGACATCAAGATGCCCTACGCGGGGTTGCCCACGGTGCGCCGGATCCCCTCGACCGGCGACCTCCTGTTCATCTGGATCTCCGAACGCTCGCAGGACAAGGTGAAGCCGCAGGTCCACCGGCGCTGCACGTTGACCGCGGCCGTCTCGAAGGATGAGGGACAGACCTTCGTGAGCCAGCGGAACATCGCGAGCAACCCCGAGGACGACTTCGGCTACCAGGCCGTCGAGTTCCTGGCCGATGGCACGGTGCTTGTCGGCTATCACTGCCGCGACGGGCTGCGCCTGGCGCGGCTCGGCGTGGACTGGTTCTATGGCAAGTAGCCCGGACACGCCTCCAACGCGGCCGGGCCGACGCCGCGCGGTCCTGACGGCGCTGCTGGCGTTGGCGCTGGCGGTCGCGGTGACCGCGGTCAGCGTTCGCGTCTGCCTCGTCCCCTACATGGGCGAGCGGATGTACATGCACGAGCGCGTGCTGACCAACCGCGCGCCGCTGTACTACCAGTACGACATGTACCTGGTGACCGTCGCGACGCAGGCCGTGCATGACGCTACCGGCATTCCCCTGCTGACCGTCTTCATCGGCTGCGCCCTGCTGGGCTACGTGGCGGCCCTGGTTGGCCTGTGGTCCTGGCTCAACGCGGTGTACGACGACACCCGGGCGGTGACGCTGGGCCTACTGGCCGGGGCAGTGTATGCCTGGGGCATGATCCCGTTCAGCTACCACCACCCGTCGGACATGTTCGCCCTTGGGGCACTGGCCTGGGGACTGGCCCTGATGGCGCGCGACCGGCCGCGCAGCCTGTGGCTCATCTGCGTGGTCGCCGGCCTGTTCTCAATCAAGCAGACGCTGCTCGCCCCGGCGCTGGCAGTGCGCTATGGTCTGGAGGGCCGGTGGCGTCGGGGCCTCACGCTGGCCGCGGTCGCGGTGGTGACATCCCTGGCTGTGCCGGTGCTCTACCGCCTGGTTCTGGGGCCCCATCGCATGAGCCCCGAGGGCATCCTGGGCGCCGCCGACTGGATCTCCAAGCTACCCCGGGCCGCGGTGGTGCACCTGCTCCTGGCCGGCCCGCCGCTGGCGGTGCTGTTGCCATGCCGTCGCCGCGTCCCGGCGGCCGTGTGGGGGGCCCTGGCGGCGTACGCGGCGCTGCTGTTCGGGCTCGAGGTGAAGCTGAACATCATCCATGAGGCCCGCACGTTCTGGCCGGCGGTGCCGGGCCTCGCCGCTGCCCTGGTGGTCTGGGGGCGACACCGCCCGCCGGACGACGCGCCACCGGCCTGATCAACGGCGCTGCGGGGCCGAGCGTGTCTCCCTGAAGCGCGCCAGCCGTCTTGCCTGTGGCGGCAAGTTCCTGTACC
Organism: bacterium; assembly: GCA_021372615.1. Classification (NCBI taxonomy): domain Bacteria; species bacterium. The sequence goes on from JAJFUB010000042.1 coordinate 27,536, forward strand.
TTGAACTCACCGGCCCGTGTGACACCGGCCCGTCTGGCCGCACGCTGGCGGACGTGACGTTGCCGTAGCGGACGGCGGGGTCCCTGTCAGCTTCGCTGACACCCCGCCCTCACATCCATACCGGAGGCAAAGATGCAATTCTCACTGATGACGTACACCGTCGGACCCGGCCAGCCCGGTGGGCTGCCCCATGTCACGGCCATCGCGGACTTCGCGGCCGACCTCGGCTTCGCTGCGCTGGAGCTGTCGGCCGGGCACCTGACCGACATGTCGCCCGCCGACTTCGGCGCCATGTGCGCCGACCGCGGTCTCGCCGTCTCGTGCATCAACGGCGGCTGCCCGATGACCAGCGCCGATGACGCCGAGTTCCAGGCCGGCGTGGACCTGGCCAAGCAGTACGTGGACTGGGCCGTCGCGATGGACTGCCCCGTCATCATGCTGCTGCCCGGCCCCGCCCTGGACGAAGCGGACAAGGAGCGCGCCCGCCACCGCATCGCCGAGGGCCTCAATCTGGTCATGCCGTATGCCAACGCCGCCGGCATCGCCGTGACGTTGGAGGACTTCCCCAACCCGCTGACGCCGTACTGCAGCATCGCCGACTTGCAGTGGATGTTCGCTGCCGTCCCGGGCCTAAAGCTCACCTATGACAACGGCAACTTCCTGCTCGGCGGCGACGACCCGCTGACGGCGTTGCAGACGCTCGGCGACCATGTGGTGAACGCGCACATCAAGGACTGGGAGATTGATCCGAACGGCTCCCGCAAGCTGCCGGACGGCCGCCCCTTCCGCGGCGGTAAGCACGGCCGCGGTCTCATCAACCACCCGCCGATCTTCGCCGAACTGGTCAAGCAGGGCTACAACGGCTACCTCGCCTTCGAGTACGAGGGGCCGGAGGACCACTGCCAGGCCACGCGCGAGGGCCTGGCATACCTGCAAGGCGTGCAGGCCGAGGCCCAGGGCGGGTAGTGGCGAGTGGCAAGTGGCAAGTGAACGGCGGGCGCGGCTGACAGTGGGTGCCACGGCCAGGCTTCCTGGCCGTGCGGATGGCGGCCTGGGGCGAATGCCCTGGTCCTTGGTGGTGTCGGTGGTGGGACCGTCCGCAGGACGGTCGGCCGCAGGCCCTACAGCCGGACGCTTCAGCGCCCGGGAAGCCCGTGCCCCCCTTTGTTTCCTCAGGCGTGGGGGTGGCGGGCGGCC
>JAJFUB010000043.1 GCA_021372615.1 bacterium
TCGGAGACCCAGCCCCAGATCAGCCCGCACAGCAGGCTGGCCCACCCCATGACCATGAACAGGCGCCCCGCTCCCACCTGGGTGTACCCACCCTCGGCCATCAGGCCCTTCACGAAGAACGTGACGTAGATGATGTACGAGAAGCCGTAGGCGATGTAGACGAAGCCGAGGTGCCAGACGGCGCCGGAAGCATAGACGGTGCGCCAGGTGGGGCCCGGTGCCGGCGGCGCGGCGGAGGGAGACGCTGTCGGGGGCGCGGCGACCGCCCCGGTGTCGCCAATCGGGCGCAGACCCATCGGGCCCGGGCTGTTGCGCAGCAGCAAGACCGCCAGCACGGCTACCACGAACGCGAAGGCGCCGAAGCCATACCAGCACAGGCGCCAGCCCACGCCGGGGTAGGCGGCCAGGACCAGGGGGACCGTGGGCCCGACCAGGATGAGCCCGATCGAGGAGCCGGTGACGGCGATGCCCGTGCCCAGGCCGCGGCGGCTGGGCGCGAACCAGGCGGAGAGCAGCCCCATCGCCGGCACGTTGGTCGCCCCGGTGCCCACGCCGGTGACGGCCCGCCACAGGGCCGCCGCGGCGAAGCTCTGGGCGTGCCCGGTGGCCAGCAGCCCCACTGCCACCAGGAACAGGCCGGAGGTGATGACGACCCGCGGGCCCAGGTGGGAAGCCAACGCGCCGCCGACTAAGGCCAGCACCAGGTAGGTGGTCAGGTTGGCCGTCGCCAGCAGCCCGGCCTGGGTGTTGTTCATCCCCAGCCCGGTCTGCATGGCCGGGAGGATGATGCCGTAGCCCTGGCGCGCCACCCCCATGGCGCTGACGACGGCGAGCGTCGCCACCCCCAGCAGAACCCAGCCGTAGTGCAGTCGTGTGGTCAACGGTGACCTCCCTTGGCCGACAGCCTGCACGATAGCAGAAATGGCCGCTCGGGTACAGGGCCAAAGGGCCTCAGGGGGCGCTCAGGCTGCCCTGGAACCAGGCCGGGCGTAGTGCGGCGCGGCAAGGTCAACGCCCCTCGCGACGCGAAGGACTCGCATGGCCGCGCGATTCACGCCCCACGTGGAGCAATGACATGAGATCCTCTCTCGGCCAGTTCCCCGCCGTCGCGTTGCTCAGCCTGCTCGTGCTCATGCCCGGCGCCGCCCGGGCGCAGCAGGACACCGACCGAGACGGCCTGCCCGACGCGGTCGAGGAGCAGTTGGCTACCGACCCCCAGTTCGCCGAGCCGCTGCAGGCGGTGGGCACGTTCACCCGCCCGGTCAGTGACAAGGGGGCCATGCAGTTCGCGCAGGTCCAGTTCGGCAACGCGGGCCAGCACCGGTGGCTGTGGGCCATCCACTTCCAGAAGCCTTACTCGTTCGCCAACTCCACGCTCATTCTGTACCTCGACGCTGACAACAACCCCCAGACGGGCCGCACCGGGATGGGCTGCGAGTACATGTTCTCGCACAACGAGGGTCTCGGGGGCGTGACGGCCTTCGCACCCGATGGCGGCCCCGCCGTGGGCAGCAATGCGCGCGTGGCCCTGCACGCCGGTGTGCTCTACATGTGCGTGGACTGCCCGATCAAGCAGGAGCATGGCAAGTCGGTTTTCCGCTACACCGTCCTGTCCGAGTACCGCGAGCCACACACCGGGGCCGACAGTACCGCCTGGGTGAACGCGACCGGCCCGGCCGATAGCGACAAGAAGGTGATCCTCACGATAGATCAGATCGCCTCCGATGAGCACTTCCTGACGACCGAGGGCCTGGACCTGATCTGGAAGCTGCAGGCCGACCCGGCGAACGTGTGCCTCCGCACCCCCGACGCAGAGCTGAAGAACATGCGCTACCACGATACCGAGTACCGCTGGTGGGCCGTGACCGGCGCCAATGGCAGTCTCACCGTGACGGTGCCGAAGGCCGGAACGTTCTTCCCGGCGGTCGTGGCCTACGACAGCGCCGGGGCGGAGACATACCAGGTGTTGCTCGACGGCCAACCACTCGGGCACTTCGTCGCGGCCGAAGATGACCGCCGCCAGCGCATCCACTTCCTGGACAAGCCAGTCGCCTTCAAGGGCGGGGAGAAGCTGACGGTCAAGGTCGGCAGCGTAGGACCACACATCACCGAGGATGTCATGCTGCTGGCCCAGCAGCCGCCGATCCGTGGGCGCAAGTTCGAGATCCAGCAGATCGAGAGCGGCCTCACCCGCGTCGAGGGACAGGACGTGATGCGCCTGACGTGGATCACCACCTGGCCGGCGGCGTGCAAGGTCGAGTATTGGCCCGTAGGGGCGCAATTCACTGCGCCCGGGGAGGGCGCGACGGCGGAGGGCGCGATGAATCGCGCCACTACGGAACCCGTCCCCGTGGCCAACCATCGTGTCTTCCTCTCCGGCCTCCGGCCAGGCACGAAGTACGGCTTCCGCATCCTCGCCCCGAAGCCTGACGGGACACCCGTGCAGAGCCCGGACCAGAGCTTTACCTTCCAACTCCCCAGGCCACTCGTCGGCACAGCCAAGCGCGAGCGCACGCCACTGCGGATCGAGAACCCGTACGACTTCCCGGTCAACGATGCCTGCATCTCGACGGGTGTGCCGTTTGCACAGGGCGAGCTGGGCGATCCCACACAGGTGCGCCTACTGGCCGGCGACGGCACGGAGAAGCCCGTGCAAGTGAAGCCCACCGCGTATTGGCTCGATGGCAGCATCAAGTGGCTGCTGGTGACGTTCCTGGAGAGCGCCGGGCCGAAGCAGATCGTGACCGATCAACTGGAGTACGGGTCGCAGGTCCAGCGCCAGGCGTTCGGCAGCGGCCTGGAGCTGAAGCAGGAGGGGAAGCAACTCACGGTCAACACCGGCCGCCTCCGCGTGTCCTTCGATGCGGGCAAGTCGGCGCTGCCGACGGCGGTCAGCTTCGACACCGACAGTGGCCGGGAGACGGCGACGCAACTGCCCTGGGCGACGATGAAGGACGCGTCCGGCAACCCGTTCGACACGCTGCACGCGCCGGAGCGGATCGAGATCGAGGAAGAGGGACCGATCCGGACGATCGTCAAGGTCGTCGGGCATCATCAGGATGCCGCGGGCAAGCCGTTCATGGCCTACATCATCCGCTACGTCTTCGCCAATGAGCAGACCGCGTTCCGGGTCTACTACACGTTCGGCAACGACGAGGCCAGCGACATGACCGGCTTCAAGGGGCTGACGCTGAGCCTGCCGGTCGGGCCGGACGGAAAGTGGACGACATCCGTGGACGGGCAGGTTCGGGCAGGGACGAAGCATCTGAGTGTGCGGCAGATAGATGATGGCGTCTGCAGCGTCAACGGCGAGGGCGGGGGCAGCCCGACCACCCGACGAGCCGACGGTTGGGTGGATGTCAGTGGCGCGAAGACCGGGCTGACGGTTGCCGTACGCGACTTCTGGCAGCAGTACCCCAAGGGCTTCGAGGTCTTCGAGAACCGGATCGAGGCGCGGCTTTGCCCCGAGTTCGTGTCCGGCACCTACGACCAGCGCGACATGATGGACGAGGTGAAGCTGTACTACTACCTGCGCAACGGGCAGTACACGGTGCGGCAGGGCGTGCAGAAGCAGCATGAGCTGCTCATCGCCCCGCACTCCGGGGGCGTGGCCAAGGAGCTGCGTGATGAGTTGACGGCCTTCCAGGAGCCGCTCATCGCCACGTGTACGCCGGAGCGCTACTGCGGCACGCAGGTCTTCGGGGACATCCTGCCCGCGACGGCCGGCCGCTCGGCGGAGTATGAGCGCATCTGCGAGAATGTGCACCGCGCGTACACGACCAACCGGGATACCTCGCGCAACTTCGGGATGCTCAACTTCGGCGACCAGTTCGGCGAGCGCAGGATCAACTGGGCCAACGGGGAGTACGACCACCACCATGCCTTCCTGATGCAGTACATCCGCACGGGCGACCGCAAGTGGTACTTCCTGGGCGAGAAGGCGGCCCGTCACGCGATTGACGTGGACACGTGCCACTATGGCCCGCGCCTGGGCGGGGAGTGGATCCACGCGATGGGCCACACCGGCGGCTACTACACCAAGGACCCCTTCGGCGGGCTGGGCATCTCGGGCGGGGGGTTCTCACCCAGCCATACCTGGACCGAAGGCTTCTGCGATTGGTTCGCACTCAGCGGCGACGTGACCGCCTCCGAGAACGCGGCCTTGGTGGCCGACCACTATGGCGGGGCGTACCTGAACAACTACGACTACGGCAACTGCCGCGACAACGGCTGGCACCTGCTGCTGACGATGGCCGCCTACCACGCCACGAACGACCCGTACTACTTGAACGCCGCGCGGATCATCGTGCAGCGCACGCTGGAGCGCGTGACGCCGGGCGACAAGCCGGGCACGTCCGTGGGCTGGCACCGACAGATGGTGCCGGGACACTGCCTGGACATGCCGCGCCACCGGGGCGAGGCCAACTTCATGCTCGGGGTGCTGGCGAACGGGCTGGAGGTGTACTACGGCGACCTCCCCGACCCGCGCGTGGCCGAGGCGGTCAAGGGGGGCGCCACCATGGCGGTCAAGGAGATGTGGGTGCCCGAGTGTGACGGCTTCCGCTACACCTCGTGCCCCAACATGAAGGGCTACACCGCCAACAACGACATGACGGCCGAGGTGCTCTTCTTCGCCTACCGGCTGGGTGGCGATCCGCAGTATGGGGAGATCGCCATGCGGGCGATGGCCGCGGCGTTCCGCGACGGCATCGGCTCCATCGCCCATCTGCGCTGGACGCCGCGCATCATCAACAACATGGACCTGCTGCGGCGCGAGGGGCTGTGGTTCGCGCCGACCCAGGGGTCGGTGGCCAGCCGGCCCGCCGTGCGGATCGTCCTGCGCAGTGACAAGGCCCAGAGCTTCAACATCAGCCTGACCGGGCAGAAGCCGGTGCAGTGGAGCAGCCTGGCTACCCTCGCCACGCCCGATGGCAAGACACTGCAAGCCGACGACGACGGCCTGCTGGCGTTGGAGAATGCCCCACCGGGCTACTACACCCTCACGGTCGCCGCCGTGCCGACGGCCTGGCAGATGGACACGACACTGCGGTACTGGGTCGTGGACGCAAGCCAGGGCGTCGTGCTGCAGGTGGGCAAGATGCCCTCCCTGCTGCGCTATCATGGGGGCGCTACGGCCGCGCTCACAGCCAGGCAGGGCAAGCCCACCATCGGCAAGCCGGCAACGACCGGCGGCGTCGCCAGCGTGACGGTCAGCGGCCCCGGGCAGATCGTGGCGAAGCTTGGCGGGCAGCCGTGGCTGTCGCTGGGCTGGGGGGAGTTGATGGACCCCTCCGTCCCTTTAGTGTCCATTGAGGGCCCTCGGGCGTTGCTGCCGGGGGTCCTCAGCGCGGAGTACCGCGCGCAGGTCACGGACCTGGACGATGACGCCGTGAGCTACGTCTGGGACTTCGGTGACGGGCAGACGGTGCAGGGCCAAAGCGTCCGGCACACCTTCGCCGCCATGGGCCGCCAGAGGGTCAGGGTGACTGTCACCGACAAGGCCGGTCACCGGGCCGACGCGGAGATTGGCGTCTCCCTGCCGCCCGCGGAGCTCGCCACCGCGAAGCCCGAGCAGGTCATCGCGCTGGAGGCCGAGGACTTCGCCGACCAGGGCGGGGACAAGGTGCAGGTCTTTGACCGCATCGGCAACAGCGGACGCATGATCAGCTACTGGGACGCGACCAGGGGGCACTGGCTGGAGTGGAAGCTGCCGGTGAGGACGACCGGGGACTACGTGATCTATCTACGGTACTGCTCGGGGGCGCCCCAGGCGCCGCGCCGCGCGCTGACCATTGACGGCAAGTCGCCCGGCGCGCCGTTCGATGAGATGACGCTGCCGCTGACCGGAGGCTTCTGCACCGGCGGGGACAACTGGGTGTACTACGCCGCCGGAGGCGGCCAGACCGTGCGGCTGGAGGCCGGTGAGCATCGTCTGCGCCTGACGAACCTCGGCGATGGCGTGGGACTGGATACCATTCTGTTGGTGCGCCGGTAGGCGCCTACTGCGGCTTGGTCGCCGGTACGTGCTCGCCGATGAATGCCGTCACTTCCTTGACGGCCTCGTCCTGCGGCAGCGTGTGCGTCGTCTCGTACCACACGATGCGCTTCGGCTCGCCGGCCGCGTCGAAGAGGCGTTGGGCCGCCCCGGGTGTGATGAGCGGGTCTTGCTTGCCGTTGAGCATCAGCAGTGGGTGAGGCGCAAAGGCGGCGATGTAGCGCGCCGGGTCAACGGCATCGAAGAATCCGGGCAGCAGGACGCCCAGCGAGCCCCCGAGCAGCAGCACCGCCGCGTCCACGCGGTCGTCCACGCCGCAGAGCACGCCCCCCATGATCGCTCCCATGCTCACCCCCATGTAGCCCACGCGAGACATGTCCAGGTCGTCCCGGCTGGCGCAGTAGTCCAGGCCCCGGCGCATGTCCACGACCGATTGCGCCCAGCCGCCGTTCTGGATCATGCCGATGACGAGCGCAACCATGTTGTTGCCGCCCGGCGCGCCCGCGGCGGCGCGTTCGCCGTGCGAGTGCGCGTCCATGCGCAGCGTTGCGTAGCCCCTCTTCGCTAGCTCCAGCGCCGGCAGGCGCACGTAGTCCACGTTCTTGTCCCCGCCCAGCCCGTGCTGCAGCAGGAGCAGTGGGTAGGGCTTCACGCCGGTCTTGGGGAGGCCGAGCAGCGCGGGCACGCGTTGCCCGCGCGTGCTGTCGTACAACACGTGGAGCACGGTCCAGTCAGCCGTATCCTCAGACGGCTTGACCTCGGCGTTGAGCGGCTGGCTCGCGTCGCGGTCATACAGGTGCACATCGGGAGCCGGTTGGGCCCCGGCGACGCCCGCCGCCAGCAGCACCGCAGCGAGGAAGAGAAGCGTCCTGACAGATCTCATGTGCTTGCACCCGAGCTCAACTGCGGGATGGCGCCTGCCCGGCACAACCGGCGTACGGCAGCGACAGAGGCCCTTTCGACCCGCCGGCGGGCCATTCCTGCGCCCGGCAGCGGAGGGCTGGGCGCGTGCCGGGGGGAATGGGAACGTATCACATGGAGGGTGACACCGTATGGCCCGCTGGCTCGCCGTCATGCTGCTGTTCGCCGCCTCCGCGCTCCACGCGCAGTCGCCTGCCGAGCTCGAACGGGGCTTCGCCAATCCCCCGCCCTCGGCCCGCCCCCAGACCTGGTGGCACTGGGTGGACGGCAACGTCACCCGCGAGGGGATCACGCTCGACCTGGAAGCCATGCAGCGGGTGGGCATCGGCGGAGTGGAGATCTTCAACGTGGGCTGCGGGCTGCCGCCGGGGCCGGTGCGCTTCCTGAGCGACGACTGGCGCCAACTGATCCAGCATGCCATCGGCGAGGCCGACCGCCTCGGGCTGGAGGTGTGCCTGCACAACTGCGCCGGCTGGTCGAGCAGCGGCGGCCCGTGGATCAAGCCCGAGCAGGCCATGCAGATGGTCGTGACCTCCGAGGTGCGGATCGGCGGGACGCGCAGTCAGGCGCGTGGTGGGCCGGATGGTACCCGGCCCCTCCAACTGCCCCAGCCGCCTACCCGCAAGGGCTTCTACCGCGACATCGCCGTGCTCGCCTTCCCCACCCCGCCGGCCGAGCGCGAGGCAATGGCGGACCTCAAGCCGCAGGTCACCTGCAGCATCGCCGGGCTGGACGCCTCGCGGCTGGCGGATGGGCGCGGGGACACGGCGGCGAGTCTGTCCGCCACCCAGGCGCGTCCGGCCACGGTGGACTTCGTCTTCCCGCGCCCCTACACCGTGCGGTCGCTGGTCCTGCAGGCCACGGCCGGGCGGACGCCGATGCGGGTCGAGCTATTGGCCTCGGACGACGGCGCCGCCTGGCGCAAGGTGACCCAAGTCCATATCGGCGAGACGACGTTGCTGCGCCCGCCGATCACGGCCTCCTTCGCGTCCACGACGGCACGGCAGTTCCGCCTGCAGTTGACTTCGGGCGGAGGACGCACGGCCAGTCTCAACATCACCGAGCTGCGCCTGGAGGCAGGGGCGCGTCTGGGCGACATCGGCGGCAAGGCGGGCTACACCCGGGGCGGCCCGGCAGAGCCGGCGACCGGCGACGCCCCGGCCGACGCGGTCATCGCCCGTAAGGACATCGTAGACCTGACCGACCGCCTGCAGCCCGACGGAACGCTCAACTGGAAGCCGCCGGCGGGGGACTGGACGATCATCCGCTGCGGCTACACACTCACCGGCAAGGACAACCACCCCGCGCCGCCGGAGGGCACCGGCCTGGAGTGTGACAAGCTCAGCGCCGAGGCCGCCGACGCTGCCTTCGCCGGCATGATGGGCCTGGTCATTGCCGACGCCGGGCCGCTGGCGGGCAAGGCGCTCAACCAGGCGCTGATTGACAGCTACGAGGTGGACTGCCAGAACTGGACGCCGAAGATGCGCGAGGAGTTCTCGGCGCGGCGCCAGTACGACCTCACGCCGCTGCTGCCGGTGCTGACGGGCCGGGTCGTCGACAGCGTGGACGTCTCCGAGCGCTTCCTGTGGGACTACAGGCGCACCATCGGCGACCTGTACACCGACAACTACTTCGGCCGCTTCGCCGAGCTGTGCCACAAGTCCGGCCTGAAGCTGGGGGCCGAGCCGTACGGCAACGGCAACTTCGACGACCTCGCCTGCGGCGCCAAGGCCGACATCCCCATGAGCGAGTTCTGGGTGGGCCAAGGCCGCGGTGTGTCCAACGCCAAGCTCGCCTCCTCGGCGGCGCACACCAATGGGCGGCAGGTTGTGGGGGCGGAGTCGTTCACCGCCACCGCCGAGGCCGGGCGCTGGCTGAACCACCCGGCGCAGGTCAAGTCGCTGGGCGACCTGATGGAGTGCGGCGGCGTCAACCGCTTCATCTTCCACTGCTACGCCCAGCAGCCGTGGCGCGACCTCGCCCCGGGCATGACCATGGGCCCGTGGGGCACGCACTTCAGCCGCACGAACACCTGGTGGGAGCAGTCCGTGGGCTGGATGCGCTACCTGGCGCGCTGCCAGTATGTGCTGCAGAGCGGACTGTTCGCGGCCGACCTGTGCTATCTGGTCGGCGAGAACGCCCCCAACGGCTCGCCGGGTCGGGGCGGCCTCTCCCCCGCCCCGCCAGTCGGCTATGACTACGACACCTGCAGCGCCGATGTGGTGCTCACGCGCATGAGCGTCCGCGACGGGCGGATTGTCCTGCCGGACGGGATGAGCTATCGCCTGCTGGTGCTGCCGCCACGCCGGACGATGACGCCGGAGCTGCTGCGCAAAGTGGCCGCGCTGGTCAAGGCCGGGGCGACCGTCATCGGCCCGAAGCCCTCGGCCTCGCCCAGCCTGCGCGAGTTTCCGCGGGCCGATGAGACGGTCCGCACGTTGGCCGACGAACTGTGGGGCAAGTGTGACGGCAAGGCAGTGACGGAGAACGCCTACGGCGCGGGGCGGATCATCTGGGGCCGGCCGCTGGACAAGCTGCTCGCGGAGTTGCAACTGCCACCCGACGCGGAGTTCGAGCCGGGGCAGGACATGGTCTACATCCATCGGCGGATCGGCGGCAGCGAGGCGTACTTCGTCTCCAGCCAGAGCGCCCGGCCGCAGGTCGTGCAGGCCACGTTCCGGGTCGAGGGGATGGTCCCCGAGCTATGGCGCCCGGAGACGGGGCAGGCCGAGCCCGCCCCGTTGTGGCGCAAGCTGCCGGGGCGCACACAGGTGACGTTGCAGCTCGACCCGGCCGAGGCGCTCTTCGTGGTCTTCCGGCGGCCCGCCAGCCCGGGGGATACGCTCGTGAGCATGGCGCGCGAGGCCGAGGCCGTACAGGCTGGCCCCCGCCCGACCCACAAGCTCGAGATCACCGGCGCCACCTATGGCGTGTTGAGCCAGGAGATCCCCGACTGTGTGGACGTGACAGCGCAACTGCGGGCCCTGGTGAAGAACGGCAGCCTGACCGTCGCCGCCACCAACTCGCTCGCCGGCGACCCGGCGCAGAATGTCGTCAAGCAGATGCGGGTGGACTACACGTACAACGGCGCGCCGGGGCGGAGGATCGTGGGGGAAGGGGAGACGCTGCGTCTGCCGGAGACGCCTGCCGCCCAACCAGGCGTGCTGGAGATCCGCAGCGCCCTGTATGGCGTGCTGCCCCCGGACGGTCCGCCGCCGCAGAAGCTCACCGTGGATGTGACGCAGGCGCTGGCGGCGCTGGTGAAGGACGGCACGCTGTCCGTGGTGGCCGGGAATGCGCTCGCGGGCGACCCCGCCTCGATGATCTTCAAGCAGTTGCGGGTGGAGTACACGGTGGACGGCAAGCCGCACAGCCGCACTATCGGCGAGAACCAGACGCTGGAGTTGCCCGACAGCCGTGACCTGCCGGATGAGCCCCCCGGCCCGCCCGTCGCGCGCGTCACCGTCGCGACGGACAGCGCGCTGGCGCTGACGGCCTGGGAGAACGGCCGCTATGTCGGCGCGACGGCGAGCGGCAAGCGCGTGTCGGCGGAGGTCACCGGTCTGCCCGCGCCGCAGGTCGTGCCCGGCCCGTGGGAAGTGCGCTTCCCGCCCAGGCTCGGGGCGCCCGAGCGCGTCACCTTCTCGCGCCTGGCGCCATGGACCGAGAGTGACGACCCGGGCGTGAAGTACTTTTCGGGGACGGCCACCTACGTGGGCACGTTCAACCTGCCCGCGCCCGCCCCCGACGCCTCGCGCCGCCTGCTGTTGGACTTGGGGATTGTCCGCGAGATCGCACGCGTGTCGGTCAATGGCAAGGACGTGGGCCTCCTGTGGCACAGCCCGTTCCGGGCGGACATCACGGCCGCAGCGCAGCCCGGCACGAACCGCCTGGAGATCCAGGTGACGAACCTGTGGGTCAACCGCCTGATCGGCGACGAGCAGCTCCCGCCCGAGGCGGAGTACCGTCCCGGCGGGCCGATCAAGGCGTGGCCCGACTGGGTGTACGGCAACATCCCTCGCCCCACGACCGGGAGGGTCGCCTTCCCGGCGTGGAACCACTGGGGCAAGGACGGAGCGCTGCAGGAATCGGGGCTGATCGGGCCGGTGACGCTACGCGTCGGGCAGACAGTGACCTTGAGCCTGCCCAGGGACTGACGGGGCGGTCACAGCCTTGGGACGGGACGTGGGGGGTCATGTGTCAACGCCGAAGCGGCGCCCGCGCATGTGCTCCGCGATGAGCTGGCGCACCTCGGTCTCATAGCCAGGCGCGTGCGCTTGCTCCAGTCGCACGCGGGCCTCCTCGCCGAGTTGACGGTACGCCTCCCGCATCTGGTGGCCCACATGCCGGTCCAGGTGGCGCAGCATGTCGAAGCTGACAGACTGCGCCCCCGCCTGTTCCGCGCCGTCAAGCAGGGCCGGCAGGTCACGCTCGGTGACGTACGGCAGCACCGGGGAGACGAACAACCCGGCCACGATGCCCGCCGCGCGCAGGGACCTGACGGCGGCCAGCCGGCGGGAGGGTGGGGCGGCGCCGGGCTCCAGCAGGGCTGCCATCTCGTCGCGAGGCGTCGTGATCGAGAAGGCGACCTTGAGTTGGCCTGCGGGGAACGCCTGCAACACGTCCACATCCCGCAGCACGAGGTCTGACTTGGTGAGCACGAACGCGGCTAGCTCGCCCTCGCGCTGCGCCGCCAGGGCGAGCACAGACAGGCACTGTCGCGTCAGCCCGTAGCGCGCCTCGAGGGGCTGGTAGACATCGCACGCCGTGGACAGGAAGACCTCCCGGGCGCGCTTGCGCGTCAGCTCCCGCTCCAGCACGCGCGCAATGTTCGTCTTAGCCTGCACCCAACTGCCCCACGGCTCGGTCTGCCCGCGCCAGTGTGTCAGGTAGGTCGCGTAGCAGTACACGCAGGCGTGCGTGCAGCCGCCGTACGGGTTGAGCGTATAGTGTCCGCCCGAGCCCGTCAGAGCGGACCGGCACGTGATCTCCTGGATGGCGGGGCCCATGGTATGCAGCTTTCTGCAGGTCAGCCCCGTGCAGTGACTGTCACGCCAGCCACACCACCAGCCCCTTGCCCTGGTCGGCAGTTCGCTGCACGAACCCCTTGAGCGTACCGAAGTACGACAGCAAGTACGCGAGCGCTTCCTCTCCTTCGTCCCAGATCGAGGGGTAGATGCTTTCCTCTGTCATCGTACCGGGGTCGAACCGCTGCCGCAACTGGGCCTCGGTCACCGCGGCGAGGGCTTCGGCCCAATGGCGCGCGGACAGACTGACTATCTTGTCCCCATTCCCACTACCTGGCATTGCGCCCGGCCCGTCGCTCGGGCTGCGGCGGCGATGTCGGGCACCCCCACGAGCGACTTCGCGCCAAAGAACGTCGCCGCAGGCTGAGGGGCGTCATACCGCTCGCCGGGCTTCAGCGACGTGTTCAGCTCCCGCCACACGTCGGGGTGCTGGCCGCCCTTCTCGCCGGGGTCGCGCCAGAAGTTCATGCGGAAGTCGCCCGGGGTGATGGTGAGGCAGCCCAGCGCTCCGTCGAGCTTCGTGTTGGTCCACGCCACGACCCCGGACGGCAGCTTGGTGGCCGCGATGTCGTTGGCCTGGTCGCCCCCGATGTTGGAGTGGGCGTAGTGGAAGTAGCTGGCCATCAGCCACGGCTCGGTGTCGGTGTTCTCGATCCACAGCAGGCGCGACGTGAAGCAGGGCTGGCCGGGGTACAGGGCGAGGCGGTAGCAGGCGCGGTAGTGGTGCGGGCGGGCACGCTGTGGGGCATAGGTCCCGTCCTGGCCGGCGGCGGTCTTCGTGTCCGCGCCGCCCCCCGTGGCCGCGACGATGAGGTCGGCCGTGAAGCGCACTGGGCCGTTGTGGCAGGTGATCTGCTCGGTCTTGTCGGGCGCCACCCACAACGGCTGGCTCAGTTGCTGGTGCACCAGCGCCCCCAGGCGGCCGAGCAGCAGGTCGCCCGCCGCGATGCTGGACAGCAGATCGCTGCTGCCGGCCTCGTGCTTGATCGTGAGGAGGCCATTGGTGGCTTCGAGGCCACCCTCCGTCACCTGCGTCTGGACCGCTGTCCCCGCCGGAGGTGAGGCCTTGCCGGGGTGCAGGATGAACGTGCGGCAGCCATACGGGGGCAAGGCTCCGGCCTCGAAGGTGAGTTCCGCCTGCTTGCCCTCGACGTCAACCTGGGACACGACGGCTGCCCCGCTCGCGGTCGTGATGGGGCCCGCGGTGAGGCCCGGCAGCATCTGGTTGACGCGGGCCTGCGGCAGGGGCTGTGACGACGGGTTGCTGACCACGATTGGGAGCGGACGCTGCCCGGGGGCATAGCGGCCGTTCGCCGCCGCTGCAGAGACCAGGCGGGTCGCCAGGTTGTCGCTGCGGTCGGTCTCGGCCAGTGTCCCTTCCGGATCGGCCACGGCGGCGATCAGATGCCCCGCGCCCGCGTCGGTCGGCTTGGGCACCGTCACCTTCGCTTTCGCCCCGGCGGCCAGGCTCTGCCGCGTCACCGTCGCCTTCCCATCCACCCACACGTGCAGCGCGAAGTCCGCCTTGGCTCCGCCGGTGTTCTTCAGCGTGAGGCTCCGGCCGTCGTCCGCAATGGCGACGGCGACCTCGGGGGTCTTGCCGGAGTGGATCTCGTACACGCGGGCGTTCACGCGCGTCGCCGTCTGCGTCAGCTCCGGCCACGGGCGGTCGTCCACGTCCACCAGCCCGTAGTTGCTGTCCTCGGGGAAGGTGCTGGAGATGCCCAGGGCGGGCTCATCCACCCACATGAAGTAGTTCGACCCCACCATGAAGGGGAAGCTCATCAGCGCGGTCTGGTAGATCTCGTAGCAACGCGCCTTCTCGGCCTGGGTCGCAACGCGCTGCCCGGCGCCATGCTGGCACGGCAGGCCGCTGTCATAGGCCGGGAAGCTCCATTCGGTGATCATCATGGGGCGCTGGCCGCGGGCCGCGTAGTCGGCGAAGATCTTGGGCATGTCGGTGCTGAGGCCGCGGTCGAGGTCTACGTGGCCGTAGTAGTTGACGGTGACGATGTCGCAGACCTGGCCGCACACCTCGATGACGCCCGGGGGCATGCGCCCGGCGAACCGGCACCCCAGATTGAGGTGGTGGGGGTCGTACTTCTTCATCGCCGCATTCGTGACGGTGAAGTACTTGTCCGCGATCAGGCGGATGAAGTCGAGGCGGTCCCGGTCGGCCTGCTCGGTGCTGCTGTCCAGCGCCGTGCTCTCACTGACGGCCTGCCAACTCGGAAGCTGCGTCTTCCAGGCGGCGTTGAGAGCCGCGATGGTCGGGTAGCGCGCCTGCAAGAAGGCGAGGGCCGCGGCCTTCGCCGTGTGGCCGGCGGGCTTCTTCATCGTCTCATCGAACAGCCCCCACGGCTTGCCGTTCTTGCCGTACCATTCCAGCTCGTTGTCTAGGAAGGTGCCGATGACCCACGGGTCGTCCTTGAAGGACCCGCAGTAGGACTTCGCGCGCTTGTCGCAGTAGATCGGCCACTTGGGGGAGAACACGTTGGGGAAGCCCGTCCAGTGCACCTTCGGGGCGATGTCGTCGACCCCCGCAAAGCCGCTGCCGAAGCTGGCGAACTCGCACCGTGGCAGCCCCTTGCCCTTCATGCCCTTGGACCAGCCGCAGCCCAGGGCATTGAAGTTCCACGCCTGCAGCCGGTCACGCGTGGACCGAGCCCATGCCTCCTCATCGTCGTTGTACTTCGCCACGCAGCTCTTGTGATACGGCGCGTAGCCCAGCTTCTCACACCAGTGGGCATTGTAGTTGGCGTGGTCGGTGCCGAGGGCGTAGAAGCCCTCACCCCGGGGGGTGATGAGCCACCAGCGACCATCCTGCTGCTTGAGGTGGAAGAACCCGGTGGCGGTGTCACGAACGGCAGCCATGCCCTTCACGTCGCAGGGCGCGTAGGTCACGACGGGCTTCGGCCTGGGCGGGGCTGTCTGCGTCACGTTGACCGTGAAGCGGCTGAACTCCGCGCGGAAGCCGCCACAGTCCAGGGCCGCGGTGCCGGTGTTGACCACGAGGGGATTGTCCAGCTTGAGCACAATGCGCCCGCGCAGCGTGCCGTCCAGCTCGCTGAAGGCGCCGGAGATCGTGTCGGCAGCCATCTCCAGCCGCAGCCGGTACGGGTGGTTCTTCTCCCATTCGAAGCTACGGCTCTCAACGGTGGTCAGCTTCGTTTTCGTGGCGCCGCTGGCGAGCCACTGGCCCTCGTAGGACTCCTGCAGCTCGATGTAGTGCTTCGCGCCCTGGGCGTCGGGAGACTCGACGAGGGCCAGGTGCCAGTAGTTGCGCTCATCGTCCTGGATGACGAGCCCGGCGACCTTCCAGTTGTCGCCGACCGAGGCCGTGACGGTCAGCGTGGCCTCGATGACCTGCAGACGGCCCCGCGCCGCCTTCGTGCACAGCGCCACCGACCGGCCCTTCATCTCGGCGGTGAACTTCCCGCCGGGCATGACGGTCCAGCCGAGGCCCTCGGTCTCCCAGGTCGGCGCGCCGTCGCTGTCGGGTGGGTAGGACGAGAAGTCATCCTCGAAGGACGCCTGGGCGAACACGCAGGTCGCGAGCAGCACGGCAACGAGGCAGACAGTACAGCGCATGGCGGCACCTCCTGGTATGGGTCGGACGGCGGACGGCAACGGCGTCCTCACCCCTACCCCTCTCCCTCGCTGCGCTCCGGAGAGGGCAACGTCAACGGCGTTCTCGCCCCCGGTCCCTCTCTCGCGCCCTGCTCCGCAAGGCTCTGGAGAGGGGGGAACATCCTCGGGTGTCACGATGGTGTCTCAGTAGACACACAGTGGCCGAACGAAGCTCCCCTCTCCGGAGCGTAGCGAGGGAGAGGGGTAGGGGTGAGGATGCCGTTGCCGTTCCTCCAGCTACTTGCCCACCTTCTTCAGCTTCAACGCCACGTCGGTCTTCAGCTCCGGCAGCCGCAGCAGGAGCTTGCCCTGCCGCACGGTCATCTTGTCGGTGCGGCTCAGGCTTCCCTTCCACGTCTCCCACCACTCAACAGCGTACTGCCCGTCCGGCAGACCGCTGAGCGTTACCGTCACGGGGTCCACCGGCGGGACCTGGCCCTGACCGTGGTTGAACCAGTCGCTCGTACCGTTCTGCAGCCACAGGATCGCGACGCCCGGCGCCTGCATGCCGGCGGCAATGACGTTCGGCGTCCGCCGCACCTGACAGCCGGTGAAGGTGTAGCGGTCCACCGACACCCAGTCCTTGCCGAAGTTCTCCAGCTTGATCTCATGCGGCCCGGCCGGGATGTCGAAGCTGTAGTCCTGATCGTACGTCGTCTCCCACAGCTTCCACTGCTCGCGCCAGACGCTGGACTTCCCCAGCCCCTCGCCGCAGGGCAGGTCGAGTTCCTTGACTTGCTGCCCATCCAGCCACACCCGCACCAGCCCGGAGTTCGACACGCGCCCGATGTGCATGACGAACTGCCCGGCCTGGGGGAAGGTGACATGGAAGGCCACGGGGGCCTTGAGGTCCTGATGGCCGAGGCCCTGAAGTAACTGCTGGGGGCGCTTGCCGTCGGCGAGGTTGCCGTCATCCTGCAGCGTGAAGTCCACGTCCTCGGGCTTGCCCCAGCGGCTTATGGGAAGGACGGTGGCATCGAGCGTGTCCGGCGGGCGGGTCTTGTCCTGGAACTCTACGAGGGCCTCCAGCGGCGCCCAACGGGCCGTGCCCAGCGGCAGGCCCTTGCTGAAGTTCGCGAGGGCCGTGAAGTGGAAGTACAGGTCGAGGGGGTCAATGTAGTTCTCATGCCACCACGGCATCGGTCCGCCGGCGCAGAAGCTCGTGAGCCCCGCCCACAGGGCATTGTGGAGGCCCCAGCCCTTGGGGTCCTTGTCCACGGTGCTGGCGTGGCTGCGGATGCCGAACTCGCCAAAGATGTGGGGTTTGGCGAACTCCTGCCACTGCTTGAGGCTCATCTGGCGCACCGGCTCGGCCACGTTGCCGTCGTTGTTGGTGTACAGGTGGGTCTGCACGATGTCAATGTTGGGCAGGGCCCAGTATTCCGGCGGGCCGGTGTGGCTCCAGAAGCTCGTCGTGATGAGATGGCGGTACGGGTCCATCCCATTGAGGGTGTCGCTCATCTCGCGCGTCCAGGGTAGCTTGATGGCATCGGTAGAGTCGGCCCAGCCCTCGATCTCGTTGCCGAACTCCCAGCACAGCACGCTGGGGCTGTACCCCCACCGCGCCACCTGGTAGCGCAGGCGCTTCTTGTAGTACGTCCGCGCCTGTTCGTTGGTGAAGAACTCCCCGGCCTTCTCGCACGGGCCGCCGTTCTTGACGTTGAAGGGGTTGCGGTCCCAGCCGCCCTCGCGAAAGTCCTGGTGGGTGTCCAGGCACATCATGTAGTACAGGCCGAGCTGCTTGCCCCAGTCGAGTGCCAGGTCCATCCGCGCCGCGGCGTCCTGCTTGTACCACCCCAGCTTGTCGGTCCACTCGATCCCCAGGTTGTACGAGTAGAGCCACCAGCGGTTGTAGTTCTCCCCGGCGGCGGCGAACTTGTGCATCGCGGTCTCGGCAAGCTGCCGGCTGGCATGGTAGCCGGGCAGGTTGTGTCCGATGGCGAAGAAGCCGCTGCCGTCGTCGAAGGCCAGGTAGTGTGGGTCGGCCTTGCTGACCCGCAGGAAGCCCTGGCTCTTGCCGGCCACGCAGCGGCACGTGCCCTGGCCGCCGCTGACCGTGCCCGTGCGGTCCTTGAGGCGCAGCGTCCAGGTCCACTTCCCCACCTCATTGGGTGCGAATCGCACGCGCCACACGCCGTTGCCCTCGGGGGCCATGACCTCATTCCCGTTGCGGATCTCGCGGCGCATCTGGACCATGAAGAAGCCCGGCACCGTGATCCGCTTGCCCGAGGGGGCGGTGAAGTCGGCGTCCAGGGCCACGTCGTCGGGGTCGAAGGGGTTGTCGTAGGTGGCGCCCAGGTCCACGGCCAGTTCGAGCTTCTCGAAGCGCGGGACGGTCGTCAGGTTGGGCGTGACCTGGCGGATCGCCAGCGGCTGCTGCTGGGGCTTGATCTCGCCGGGGAAGCTCGCGGGCATGGCCGCGAACCCGATGCCCAGGTCGGCGGCCACGCGCCGGCCCTCGGGGAAGTCGCCGCTCACGAGGTTCATGCGCATTACGTAGGCCCCCTTGCTGCCCTCGACGTTGACCTCATGGAAGCCGCCGGGCGTCAGGCAGAGGCTCAGCCCCTCCTGCAACTCGACCAGCAGCCGCTCGGAGGCCCCCAGCGAGGGCGCGCTCAGCTTGCCGTGCCCGGCGGGGTCGGCCCACACGCGTTCGGTCCCGTCGAAGGTCTTGCGGTCGGCGAACAGATGCAGCCACACGCCGCTAGTCAGCTTGAGCGCCGCCGACTTCTCGAACTCAAAGTGCGCGGTGACGCCCTCGGCCGAGGGTGTCGCCTTCAGCCAGTAGCGCAGTGGGGCGGAGCTCTCGCGGGCTGAGAAGGTGCCGTTCATCGTGAGGCTGCCATCGGCCTGGAGGGTCGGCCCTGCCTCGACCTTGCCGCCCTGCAGCGTCTCGTACAGGTAGGCGTCGTGCCACATGAAGGTGTGGAAGCTGAGAGTCTTCCCCCCCTGCACACCGGCCGACCAGCGCCCCTTGTCAAAGCGGACGACGCGGTTGTCTCTCTGCCAGACGAAGGCGCCGTCCTGCTCGACGAAGCCCTGGGCGAAGGCGAGTGTTGGTGCGAGGAGCAGCAGGGCGGCGAGCCGGGCGAGCATGATGGGCCTCCTGGCAGGATCGGGCTTCAGGAGGGTTCGAGGAGCCATGGCGAGGTTCCTCTGTGCGCCGGGCGCGCGGGGGTGAGTCGCGCCTCCGGCGCGCGGGGGGATGCGCATGGGGAGGTGGGTAGGGGCGCGCGGGGGTGACGGGGGCTTCCGCCCCCGCCTAGATTGAGTCGGCCCTCCGGGCCTCAACGGCAACGGCACCCCGGCCTCGACGGTGCCCGGCATGGACCGATGGCGTCGGCAGGGGCGCCCGGCATGGACCGATGGCAACGCTGGCGGTGTGCGGAGGCCGTCAGCGCTGGAGGCGCGGCTCATGCCAGGCGGGGGCGGTAGCCCCCGTCATCGCGGCGCGACCCCCTCCGTTCCCCGCCGAGAGCCCCGGAGGGGCGACTCCGCCGCCCGATTGACACCCGGCAGGCCTGCCGCTACGCTACCGTTACCGGCTTTCCGCGTCACGTCCAGCGAAGGGATGAGCCCCATGCGCCCCACCGTCGCCGTCATGGCCTCACTCATGGCCACCGCACTTGCCCTCGCCGCGGAGATCACCGGCGCCTCGGCGCCGCAGTGGCGTCCCTGCACGGGCTGGGTCACGAAGGCGCCAGCTGAGTACGGCGTCGCGGATGGAAGCGGCGCCCTCGTCTTCACGGCGCGCGGGGCGGGTACGGAGATGCCGTGGATCATCAACGTGGAGCGCGTGGGCGTCTCAGGCGATGAGCGCTACGTGCTGGTGAAGTACCGGGCGCGCGGCCTGGCGGCCGGCCCCGCGATCTACTTCCTCCACGGCGAGGAGGGTAGCTACGGTGGCCGGGCCTATGCCATGGCCGACGAGCTGAAGCCCGATGACCAGTGGCATGTGCTGGCGGTAGACCTGGCGGCCATCAACCCGCTGGAAGCGACGCACAACCTGGCCCTGAAGGTCTTCGTGGATGACAGCGGCAGCGCGCGGTTGGAGGTGCAGCGGCTGTGGTTCGACAACGCCCTGCCCCCCGAGGCGCAACTGGCGCGCGTACCGGGTCAGCGGCCGGAGGAGGTCGTGCCGGTCCCCGCGCAGGCCGACCGGTTCCTGCCGCGCACGGGCTGGACCACCGCCCCGGCCTCCGACTTCGCCGCCGAGCAGGCCGGCGAGGCGGTGGCCTTCCGCGCGGGCGGGCAGGGCCGGGGGATGCGCTGGCTCCTGGCGCTCCCCAAGACCGTGGAGCTGTCGCGCACGCCCTATCTGTCGCTGCGCTATCGGGCCGCCGGCAGCCTCGGCCACACCACGTACGCGGTCTGGCTCGGGGACCAGGAGTCCGGCAGCGGCGGGCACTCGCTGCTCGCCCTGGCCGCGTCTGACCTCAAGACGGACGGCGCCTGGCACAACGTGAGTGTCAAGCTGACCCAGACCTTCCCGGTGACCCACCTCGCGGTGGGCCTGGACTGCGAGGGCCAGGAGGCGCGACTGAGCCTGGAGGGGGTGCAGTTCAGCTCCCGCCCGCACCGCTGGCCCGTGGCGCAGATGCTGCCCTACGAGACACGCGCCGGGGCCTGGCCGCAGGGCCAGGGCGGCTTCACAACCGACCCCGCCGGCGCGACTGGCGGCGCCCCTTCGGCCTTCCTGCAGCAGCGGCTGGGGGCCAGCGATTGGTTCGCGGCGCGTGAGATCACCGTCGGCGGCGTGCCGTTCGCCGTCCCAGGAGAACCCACCGCCGTGAGGCAGACGGCGACCACCGATTTGGGCACCCTCAGTCTGAAGCTACCACCCGGCGTGCGGGAGGTCTACCTGCTGACGGCGGCCATGGCTCCGGCGACGGAACTCTTCGGCATTGACTGGCAGCATCCGCGCCCGGTCGAGCTGCTGGACGTGCCGGAGAAGACATACTTCGAGGTCCGCTATGCCGCCGGCCCGCCCGACCAGGTGCTGCCGCTGGATGCCGAGACCGGGCGCTGGGGGATGCGCCGGGGGCTGGGAGTGTGCGTCGTCCATCCCGACCCTAAGCGCCAGGCCACGGAGCTGGTGCTCCACGATGGGATGCAGACGGCTGCCTTCGCCATTGTGGGAACGACCATGCTCGTGGCGGCCCCGCGCGTGAGTGAACCGACGTGGAAGGGGCTGGCGTATGCGACGCCGCCGGGGAAGGTCCTCCCGCCGTTCCGGGGCGCCGCCAGTGATGTCAACACGGTCTACGCGAACGTGCTGCGCGCTTCCTTTGGCACGGACCACGGACTGACGCTATCGTCGCTCAGTGTGGAGGGACTGGAAGGCGCTCTTCAGTGCCAAGCGGGCCCCATCTTTGAGGTCAGCATCGGAGGGAAGGTGCTACCGGCCGAGGACTGGGTGGCCGACAAGGAGCCGATGGGTGGACCGCCCCCGGAAACTGGATGGCCGCGGTTCGTGCTGCACAACCGCGCTGCGGGCCTGGCCGCCGTGGTAGAGTGTCTGCCTGCCACAGAGGAGGGCGCGGCGCCGAGGGGCGGTCCGGCCGCGCTACGACGCGATCCGCGAGAGCTCCTGCTGCGCATGCGGCTGACCAATGAGGGCAACGCACCAGTCACGGCGACCCTCAAGTTCCCCGTCGTGCGCGGACTGCGTCTCGGCACGGCAGCGGACACCTGGTACCTGAGCGGCAAGCGCGGCGGCATCATCAACGAGGCGGACTTCACGACCCGCGATCCCCTCGGCGAGCGCCACCCGCTGCAGGTGGACGGCTTCTTCGGCCGCGGCCTGGCCCTGGCGTGCCTCACCCATGACACCGAGGCCATGCACCACTTCATCAGCCTGAGCAAGAGCGCGGAGGGCGGGGCGTGGGCGGCCGAATACGTGGAGCGCGATCTGCCCCCCGGCGCGTCGTTCGACACGACCGAAGCGGCCCTGGTGCTGCGCGAGGGCGACTGGCGCGCGATCTTCGCCGCGTACACCGACTGGCTGAAGACGTGGTTCCAGCCCGCCGCCCCGCGCAAGCCGTGGTTCGAGCGGGTCTTCGCCCTCATCAGCGGCAACGGCCACTATGGCGCCTCGCCCGACCCGAAGGTGCGGGGCAATGTCCAGCGCCTCGTGGACACGATGATGAAGCATGTCGGCGTGTGCGACTATGCGCATGTCTTTGGCTGGGGCGCCTCGAAGCAGTACGGCGACTGGGGCGATTACTCCCACTACGAGGAGGTCGGCGGCCGGGAGACCTTCCACGACAACATCGCGGCGTTGCAGCAGCAGGGGATCGCCGTGAGCCTGTATCTCGATGGCTACCTGAGCAGCGAGAAGGGGCAGATCGTCGGCGCGCACGCCCAGGAGTGGGCCATGAAGCGCGCCGATGGCTCCCCGCAGTACGTCAAGGAGTACGACTCGTACAACGAGTGCCCCTACATGGCCGGCTGGCGGCAACACCTGGCTGACACGTACGCGCGGGTCCAGCGCGACGTGCGCCCCAAGATCATGTACATTGACGAGATCGGCGCCACGGACGGCCGGTGGCTCTGTCGCGCCAAGGATCACGGCCACAACGGCTATGAGATCCCGTACGCGGGGGAGGTCGAGCTGCTCAAGGCTATCCGCGGGGCTGTCGGCCCGGACGTGGCGCTGTATACGGAGTATGCCCCGGCCGAGGTGAGCCGCCGCTATCTGGATGGCTCGATCTCCTACCAGGCGCTCTGGAGCGCCGACCAGGAAGCCCTGGCGCCGCACTTCATTGATCTGCCACGTTTCGCCTTCCCGGACTTCAAGCAGTTCCACATCATCTACTATGTCACGACCCGCGCGGGGAACTGGTGGCTGCTCAAGTACCCATTCTTCAACGGCGAAGTCTACCGCATCGGGGAGCCCAACCTGCCGAACATGGATGCCCCCTCGCAGGCCTTCCAGAAGCGCGCGGTACTGGTCCAGTGCGCCCATCGCGAGGCCTTCGCCTCACACAACGTCCGTCCGCTCGTGCCCACGGAAGTCTCCGGCGTGTTCGCCAATCTGTTCATGGGGCCGCGCGAGAACGTGTGGACGCTGTACAACGCCAACGGGCGCAGCGTGCGACAGCCCGTGCTGCGGGTCAAGCATGCGGCGGGGGCGACCTACGAGGATGCCTGGAACGGGACGAAGCTGGCGCCGCAGGTCAAGGACGGGGTGGCGGCGGTGGCGGTGGAGCTGGGGCCCAAGGCCGTGGGTTGTGTGGTGCAGAAGCTGCGGTAGGGCTGAGGTGGGCTATGCCCGCGGGTTGCGCGCGTGGGGACACGCGCGCCCACGCGATAGGGCCGCGCCTACGCGACGAGTACGGTAGTGCGGGCTTCCAGCCCGCTCGAGGCCTGTCCGTGCCGCTCTGGCGGGCTGGAAGCCCGCACTACTGCCCACTTCGTCCTCTCGTCATTCCACCTTCACATACCATCACGGCTCGAACCGGGCGCCGGCGAAGACCGCGTGGTCGCAGCCGATGTCGCCATTGGCGTCGGTGTACAGCCTGATCTCATCGGCATCGCCCAGCGGCACCGTCAGCGCCTGCGGGGCCGTCGAACGCAGCATCAGGTTCGACTTCACGGCCTCGCGCCATTCGCCGCCCTGCTTGCGGAGTTGCACCGAGAAGATGACGCTCCCGGCCTCGGTGTCATCGCAGATGCCGACCATCGCGCGGAACACCCGGAACTTGCCCGGCGGGATGGCGTAGATCGCCTCGCCGTAGTTCACGGGGCCGTTGGTGACCTCCGGGCAGATCATCAGCCCCTTCTGGTACAGCAGTCCCCCCAGCCGCATCTCGCCCCCCAGATACGCTTCATTGCGCTTCACCCCGGCGTGGGCGAAGGCCTTCGTCGGCTCCAGGTCGCTCAGGTAGACCGACCCCTCCGGGATCCGGGGGCTAAGGATGAAGCGGAACGCCAACTGCGTCGCGGCGCCCGTCACGCCGGCGTCGTTGAGGCTGGCGGTGAGGCCGTACGTCGCGCCCTCCTGGCGGTTGGCGAAGTCCAGTAGCTTCGCCGGCTCGATGGTGAGGACGCCCTGTTTCGGGTTGCCCTGGTCGAGGGTCAGCGTCACGCCGGGCTGCCCGGCGCAGACCGTCTGCTCCCCGGCCTGCACGAAGGTGTTCTGCGGGTCGAGACGGTTCAGCTTGTCCGCGATCTTGATCTCGATGCTCCGGGGCGGGTCGGGCAGGAAGAGCTGCCCGATGTCGCCGGCGGCCACGGTCTTGCCGTCGAGCTTGATCTCCGTCACGGCGGGGGGCTCGGTATCGGCCAGGTTCAGGTTTTCGGGAGACTTCAGCGCAATCGTGACAGGCCCGATCAGACCCGCCGGCACCGTCACCTGGGCCCGCTTGGTCTTCGCGTCGTGAGTGCAGGCCAGTACCTGTGCCCGGCCCGAGCCATCGCGGATGATGAGCTTCGTCAGCGCCGTGGCGGAGGGCAGGCTGAGCCGCACCTGCGCCCCCTGGTGGTCGAGTTGCCAGGCCTGGGCGCCCAGCCGCTTGACCGCAACGCTGTTCGTGATGCGGAAGCCAAACCACGGACAGAAGTCGTATACCCACCAGCCGATCTTGCCGTCACTGTTCTTGTCGGTGAAGATGTTGGCGAAGGGCTCCTTGCCCGCCACCTTGATCCACGCCGGCTCGGGCTTCCACCACTCCCGCGCCCGCGAGGGCATTAGCTTGCAATCCTCGATCTCCACGCCCTGCGACAGGTCCTCGTTGAACAGGATGTACCCGCCCAGCACCGGACCGAAGTCATTGCTCCAGATGTAGTCCTTGCCGAAGATGCGCCAGCGGGTGTCGGTGTGGATGATCCGCTTGTCCGCCTCGATGCTGTCCACGTACCCCTTGCCGACCATCGGGCTGATCTCGGTGAGCTGCACCCGGCTGCCCTTGCCCTGCGGTGCGACCGAGGCGATCTCGTAGCAGGTGCTGTGCCGCCCGTTGGAGAGGACCATCCACTCGCCCTTCAGTGCCTCGCCGGGTGGCAGGGCGACATTCACGTCGAGCGTGTTCGCCTTGAAGTCCAGTGCGGTGATGGCGCCCTCCCAGCAGGGGGCCGTCTCGATGCTCACATCGCCCACTCTGAGCTTGCTGCCGCCGATGAGCATCGCCTGCTTTACGCCCTGCTCGTCGCGACGGACCATCCCCCAGCGCCCCTGTATCTCCCCGCCCCCCGGCAGCGCGATCGGCTTCTCGCCCGTCTCGTCGGAGATGACGGTGTCGGTGTAGGCGGCGGTCTTGATCTCGGCGGCCACGGGCTCCGTGCCGCCGGCGACAGCGAGGCGGCGCACTTGCTGCATGGAGCGCGGGGCTCCAGCCCCGCATGTATCAATGATGGCAGCGAAGGCGCTGCTGAGGTTGCCCTCGCCCTTGCGCCGGGCCAGCAGCCACTTCATGTACTGCGGGAGGTTCGCCCTGACGCGCGGGGACTCGTGGTCGCCCACGATGACCTCATCCGCGCAGCCGGAGAGCATCGTCATGCGCAACTCGGGATAGGGTGGGTTGGCTTGCGACAGGAACGTGAACTCCCCGGCCGGCTTACCGCGCTGGGGGTGTGCCAGCCAGTTGAAGCCGTTGTTGGCGTCATGCTTGCCGCCCTCGGGGATGTCCTCGCCGGCCAGCGTGCCCTTGCCCGGTTCCGACAGCGTCACGCCCTCGACGCCCCAGTCGGGCACCGGTGGCAGGTGGAAGCACCAGTCGTGC
Organism: bacterium; assembly: GCA_021372615.1. Classification (NCBI taxonomy): domain Bacteria; species bacterium. Next base: position 25,296 of record JAJFUB010000043.1, read on the forward strand.
TGCTTGCCGCCACGCACGCGGAACACGTCGAACAGGTAGCAGCTTTCGGGGGAGATATCCACCAGCGCGGTCTCGCGCCGGTACAGGCTCGTGCCGGGGAAGCAGCGTTCGGCGCGGGCTGACACGACCTGCACGCCGTCGCTGCCCTTGATGAAGTCCAGATAGCCCGCCTTGTAGTCCTTCTCCCCCTGCTCGTCCACCAGCACCGAGTAGTGGCCGATGCTGTTCTGGGTGAACTGCTGGGCCTTGGCGCCCCACTGGTCGGGGTAGCCCAGGTCGGGCATCATGGACTGCCGGTGGTCGAGGAACTCGATGTTGAGCCGGTCGTGGTGGGAATGCCCACCGGCCGGACTGCCGTAGTACAGCGCGACCCCGCGCGGGCTCTGCGGCCCGCCCGACTCCAGGATCGCCAGCCCCATGCCCCCCAAGTTGCGCGTCCGATAGTTCGGCTGGTCACCATACTTCTTGACGGCCTGCTCCAGCTCCGCCGTGCGGTCGGGCGTGTAGGCCGCGTAGCGCACGTTCTTCATCATCCACAGCGCCTGGGCGAACTTCGGATCGTGGGTGTTGTCCCAGGCCAGGTGGAACATCTGGGCGTTCCACGCCCGGCCGGAGCCCAACACGCTCCCGGCGTCGCCGATGGACGGCGTGTGCCCGTCGGCCAGGGACATGTCAATCCAGCAGCCGGCGATCTGCTTGAGGCGCGGGTATTCGCGGAACAGGTCGTAGCCGCAGCGCCGCAGCCGCTCGGCCACCTCCACCAGCCTCCCGGCCACGGCCGAGGAGTAGCCAATGGCGCCCTCGCACGGGAAGCCGTCGCGGTAGGTGCAGTTGAGGATCAGCTCCTCCAGTGAGTTGTCGCCGCCGTTGTTGATGATCCACTCAATGGCCTGCTTGGTCGTGACGCCGTCGGCCGGGTCGTTGTTGTCCCACGCCAGCGCCCAGTCGGCGAAGGCCAACTGGTGGTCGCACTCGTTCGACCAGTACATGTCAGTGCTGAGCTCGGTCCTGGCGATGGTCTGCATGAACCGCTGCTCGATCTGCCGGCGGACGGGAGCGTCCGCACGCGGGGGCAGGTCGGTCTTGGTCTTGATGAAGTCGCGCAGGGCCTGGTCGTTGTCCTGCTTTAGGTACGGGAAGAGGCGATCGTAGGCCGTGGACATCGGCGTGACGACGCTCTGGTTCTCCCAGCACCACGGGAGGATCATCCCCCCGATGTTGCCCTGGGTGCCCTGCTCGCCGTACTTCATCTTCGGGTACTGCTCGGCCAGCGCGCAAAGCAGCACGGCCGCCTTGTGGGCGTACTCCGGCTTGCCGGTGGCGAGATAGGCGTTGCTGAAGCCGGTGATCCCGCGCAGCACGTCATACCAGCGCTGGTGGAAGACCCAGTAGCCGACGAAGAAGAAACGGTTGCCCTTGGCGTCCACCCAGCCCGTGCCGTCGTCGGGGTAGTCGCCGGTCAGCAGCGACTTGTCCTTCATCCCGCCCTTGAGGTACGCGCCGAAGTCGTTGCTGGGATAGGTCTCTCCGCCCACAGGACACTTGACCTGCCAGGGCTTGTCGGCCGAGTACAGCCACGGGTAGAAGCCCCCGCCAACGCGGAAGACCTCCTTGCCGTGGACGGGGCAGCCGACGTCCGTCGGGCCCAGGAACACTGCCCGCCGCAGCGACGCGGGCGGCACGTAGTCCCACAGCTCCTCATCCGTCGCGTTCTCCAGGCCGACAGGGACCTGGGGCGTCTGCGGCAGGGCGGCCTTCACGGCCTCGGCTTCCTGGGGCGTCAGCAGCGACACCCCTTCCTTGGCGCACAGCGGCGTGGCCAGCACGCACAACAGCACGAGCATTGCCCAGGGGTTCATGGTCGTGGACCTCACAAGTCGGCAGTCGGGATGTGTCTTGGCGAGACGGCCGGCCGATTCCTCCCTGGCCCGGGGCGCGGGCTCGGGCAGGTGCACGCGTCGGGGTGGCCGAACAGGGGCGTGTCCGGGGCGGGCTGGAAGCCCGCACTACCAATGGTCCGGGCGGCGTCCGGAGGAGACTGCACATGAAGCTCAGGTTCGTGAAGCTGATCTGCGTCGCGCTGTTGCTCGTGATGGCGGCGGGCTACGCCGGGGCCGCCGAGCCGCTGGTGGCGCTCACGTTCACCCGCGACGGGTGGGATCCGGCCGCCTGGACGCTGTGCAAGAACCCCACGGTCGAGCACCTGGGCAAGTGGGTGCAGCGCGACGACTGCATCGAGAACGAGACACCCGCCGACCCGGCCAAGAAGAGCGCGCTGGACCAGACGCTCACCACGATGATCTACAACACGAAGTTCGCCGGCAACTGGACCGCGACCGCGAACTTCGAGATCGGCGCGGGATCGGCGCCGGGAATCGTGCTTGTCCAGGACTGGGCCCCCGACGCGCAGGGCCGCCCGCAGTACGGCGAGTTCTATGAGGTCATCATCTACGAGAAGGGCCTGAACCTGTGGCACCACTTCGCCACCCCGGAGGGCAAGCGCACCTGGGAGAAGACGTGCTACGGGAGCTTCGCCCTCCAGCCCGACACGCGCTACACGCTGCAGGTGCGCCGCAAAGGCAAGCATGTGGAGATGTCCGTGACGCTGGCCGTAGGACACGTTCCTGAAGAGCGCCCGGAGCGCCACGTGGTCGGTGTGCTCATCAACTCGCTGCCCGAGGAGCTGTTCCTGGGCGTCCTGGGCTGCGAGGGTGTCAGTCGCGTCTATGACTTCGCGGTGGAGCGCTGACCCCGCCATGCTGAGAATCGGCAACATGCTCTGGCGCATCGGCCGTCTGCTGGACGTCGAGCGCCAGATGGCCTGGACGCAGCGCGCGGGCTTCGACGGGGTGGGCCTGCACGCCAGCGCGGGCACGCCGGGGCACTGGCGCGGGGTCGAGCCCGACATCTGCCCACCGGAGGAGCGCGCGCGGCTGCGCGGCCAGCTCGCCGACTTCGCCTTCCTCGAGATCCACTCCCCCTTCGCGATTGACCTGCAGACCGAGAGCCTGGCGGAGGGGGTGGCGGCCCTGGCGCCGGTGCTCGACTTCGCCCGCGATCTCGGCGCCTGTGTCGTGACCGTCCACGCCCATCTGACCGCAGCCGAGGGGCCGGGCTGGCGGCAGGCCATGCAGGAGGTGGACGCCCGGGGCGCCGCCGCCAACACGGTGGTCGCGCTGGAGATCACCGAGGGGTTCGAGGCCGTGCTCGGCTGGGACTTGCCGCACGTCGGCGTGAACCTCGATGTCGGGCACATGGTCCTGCCGGTCAACGGCGTGCCGCTCGGGCGCTACGGGGGTTTCGGCCCGCTCATCGGTCTGCTCGGGCCAAAGCTCGTGCACCTGCACCTCCACGATGTACGCGGCAGCGTGGACCACATCGAGATCGGCACGGGGGAGATCGCGTTCGACCGGATCGTCGGGGGGCTGGCAGACATCGGCTACACCGGCACGGCGACCCTGGAGATGAACCCGGACCGCGTGCCCCCCGCGGGCATCCGTCGCAGCCTGGGCACATTCCGCAGCGCTCTGGGCGCCGGATGGCCCGCGCGATGAAGCGGCTGTGGATTGCCGACGTTCACGCCAACCTGCCGGCCTTCGAGGCTGTGCTGGACGACGCCGGCCCCGTGGATGAGATCATCTTCCTGGGTGACATCATCGGCTACGGCCCGCACCCGGCGGCGTGTGTGGACCTGCTGAGGGACCGGCGCCCGCGGGCAGTGCTGGGCAATCACGATGCTGCAGTGCTGGCCCTGCAGGGCGATGCGCGCGCTCAGGGCGGCGCGTTCCACTGGGACCTGTGGACACTGCGTCAGCTCAGCGAGGCGCAACTCGCGTTCTTGCAGGCGCTGCCTGAGACGGTGGCCCTGTCGGCCTGCGGGCAGGACGGGCTGGCGCGGCACCAACTGCCGGGAGCGCCGTACCTGCACCCGGCGATGCCGGATGACATCCTGGCCGCGCACTGTGGCCCGCTGCCTGCGCCACTGGTGCTGTGTGGGCATTCGCACCGCGCGTTGGACCGCAGCATCGCGGGACGCCGGCTCGTGTGCCTGCCGCCGGTGGGCCAGCCGCGCAACGGGGACCCGCGCGCCGGCTACGCGGTCGAGCAGGCTGGGCGCCTGACGTTCCACTTCACTCCCTACGACGTGGAGCGCGTGGCCGCCGATGTCGCGCGGCTCGGCCTGCCCGAGCCCTTCTGCCAACGCTGGATCAACTTCGTCCGCACTGCCGCGGATGCGCAATGGTCGCGCGAGTACGTGCCTGACAACGACGCGTGAGTGAGGCCGATCATGTCCTGCCCGAACCTGCTGTGGGTGTGCCCGATGCTGGTGGTGCTGCTGCCGCTGACGCTGGCCGCGGCGGCTGAGCTGCCGGCCCCGCCGCCGGAGAAGACGTACCACCTCACCGTGCCGCTGGTGCGCGACGGCCAGCCCGTCTGCGCCATCGTCGCGCCACCGGGCGAGGACTGGGCGGCCCTCGCCCGGCAGATCCAGACGGCGCTGAAGCCGTCCGGCGCGACCGTGCCCATCGTGGCGGCCAAGGGCCTCAAGCCCGAAGAGATCAGCAGCCGCAACCTGATCCTGCTGGGCAACTTCGTCAGCAACCCGGCCATCGTCCCCATCTACCACCAGCACTACCTGATGTCTGATGACATGTGGCCGGGGCCGGGCGGCTATGAGCTGCGCACGGTGCACGATCCCTTCGGCACCGGCACATGCTACGTGGTGGTCGGGGGCAGTGAGGTCGTGGGCGTGGCGGCCGGCGTGCAGGAGCTGGTGGCGCTGCTACCGGCCGGGAAGACCGTGGAGTTGCCCGTCACGATCAAGATCGAGAGCCAGGGCAAGACGCCGGCGCAGGGCGACCGGAGCGCGGTCCCCGCGCTGGTCAAGAAGATGCAGGGGCTGCAGTTCCGCGCGGTGGCGGGCCAACTGTCGGCGGCGGGGCTGAGCTACCACGCCACCGGCGACCTGGCCCAGGCCGAGCTGTTCAAGCAGGGGATGCCCGTCCTCGCGGCGATTGTGGCCAAGATGCCCGCCGTTACCGATGCCCGGGGCTCGGTGCTGCTGCCGACCATCTGGGACCTGGTCGAGGAGGCGCCTGTCTTCACCCCCGCCGACCGCACAGCCATCTTCCGCTTCATGTGGGAGTACGCGAACAAGTGCCCGAACGCCAACAGGACCCACCAGCCGGGCGTCAAGCCCGAGGGTAACAACTGGGACGCCCGCGCCAACTGGTCGGCCGCGCTGTACTTCAAGAAGTACTACCGCCTCGATGTCGCCGGCCTGTGGACCTGGTGCGAGACGTACTTCGGCAAGGACGGGCAGGCCCGTTTCTGGAAGACCGCCGAGGACTGCCCCGGCTACGGCTCCATCACCTACCATGACCTGCTGTACTACGCTCTCAACAAGCCAGACTGGACATGGTTCGAGAACGGCAATCTGCGCCGGACGGCCGACTACGGCCTGGCCATCACCAACAACCTCGGCGCCGTCAGCGGCTTCGGCGATACCAGCGACATGACCGGGGCAGGCCACTGGCCCTCGATCATGCTCGCTGCCGCCTGGTACCACCGCGACGGACGCTACCGCTACCAGTACGACTTCATCCCCCAGAACGGGCTGTCGGCGGGGGAGTACCTGTATACCAACTACCTCGACAACTCCGTCAAGCCTGTCGAGCCAACGGACATGCTCGGCATCAAGGCGGTGCCGCTGGACAAGTGGATCTACGAGCACCCGCAGGAGGCGCTCAGCTCCGGCACGGCCGCGGACACAGTGCTCAATGCCCAGACGACCGTGCCGCCCTACGACAAGTGCTTTGACAAGATCTCCTTCCGCACGGCCTATCGGACCGACGCGCAGTACCTGCTGCTGGGCGGCATCTCACACGGCTACCACTCCCACCCCACCGGTAACTCCATCGTCGGCTACACCGACAACGGCAAGTACATGCTCTTCGACAACGGCTACTTCGTGCCCGACACCATCGAGCACAACACGCTGGCCATCGTCCGCGACGGCCTGTTCGAGCCGGTGCCGCGCTTCACGACGCTGGAGCAGCGTGTGGACTTCGGCCCGATGGGCCTGTGCCAAACCATGGTCAGCGGGTACAACGGCACGGACTGGCGCCGCAACATCTTCTGGGCGAAGGAGAACTGGTTCCTGTGCCTCGATGAGGTCGAGGCGAGGGCCGCGGGCGACTTCGGCCTGACGTGCATCTGGCGCACCATCGGCGACCTGAACCTACAGGCCGACCGCGTCTGCGCCACCCAGCCCGGCGCGCGGTTCTCGCTGCTCAATGCCAGCGGCGCGCACTTCCGCGTCACCGGCACCACACCACCCACTGCGGACCGCCACGCGATCATGCAGTCGCTCAACCCGAGCCTGGCCGCCGGCCAGAAGGCCTGCTTCATCAACCTGTTCTACTCGCCCGAGGGCAAAGAGGACTTCCCCTGCGAGGTTGTGCAGGCCGGACCCGGCGCCGCGCTGGTGCATGGGGCCGATGACATCACGTATGCCGGGGTGAGTAGCGCCGGGGACGGCCTCCCGCAGGTCAAGGCGGCGATGTTCGCGGCCAACTCCCAGGGCTTCACCCTCGCCGGCGGAACGGCGCTCACCTGGGAGACGCCGTGGTTCAGCGCCACCAAGCCCGTGGACATCAGCGCGCAGATGACCGCCGGTAAGGCCACCGTTCATGCCGCCGAGGCCACGACAGTCTCGCTCGCGGCGAAGGCCGGCAAGTGCACTCTCGACGGCCGGGAGATCAGGCCCCAGCGGCAGGGCAACATGGCCGTCTTCGCCGTCCCGGCGGGGACGCACGAACTCACCTTCCCCGCCGACGTGAAGCCGGCCGCTCAGCCCCGTCTGCAGGCCCACTGGCAGCGACTGCTCGCGGCGCACCAGCAGCGGCTCAAGGCCCTCGCCCAGGCGGGCAGCCAGCCCGAGGGGCTCCGGCAGGTGTGGTCCGCGGATAACGCGCTGCAGACCCCGCGCAGCGTCTTCCACCCCGTCGGCGCGCCGGCCGATGCGCAGCACATCGCCCCGGACCTGGCCCGCGCGGGCAAGCCGAACGCCTGGACCGAGGGGAGCCGAGGCTGCAGCCCTGCCGCGGCAATGGATGGCAACCCCGAGTCCTACAGCGCCGTCGGTAGCGGCGCCGCCAACGTCACAGCCCTGCCCAAGGACCTCGGGGTGGAGTGGCAGACGCCCCAGACCGTCGCGCAAGTGCGCGTGACCCACTACGACATGAACTACGTCCCTGCGCCGGACGGCCACGACATCCAGGTCTGGGACGGCAAGGACTGGGTCTCGGTGGATGACACCGTCACCGGAGCGAACACGCCGCTCTGGGTGCACACCTTCGCCCCGGTGAAAACCACGCGCGTGCGCCTGCTGGTCACGAAGTTCGCCTCGATGCGCACCGCCATCCGCAGCTTCGAGGTCTTCTCCGAGCCGGTGGAGCCCGCGCAGGTCACGGTGCGCGAGCCGCAGACCATCTCCGCGCTGCAGGCGGCGGACCTGCGCGGCAATGGCCAGATGCAGGTGCTGGTCGCCGCCGGCAAGCGCGTGCGCTGCCTGGACGGCCAGGGCCAGATCGTGTGGGAGACGACGCTGCCCGATGCCTGCCTGGACCTGGACACCGGCGACCTGAACAAGGACGGAGTGCGGGAGATCGTCGTGGGCGCGGGCAGCAACCTCTATTGCCTGGACGCCGCCGGCAAGCAACTGTGGGTGACTGCCTGCCCCAAGGACAAGTACGTCCCCGAGATCGAGCCCCAGCAGGGCCCGTTCCGCGTCGTGCGCTGCGCCGACATCAACGGCGACGGCTTCGGAGAGGTCATCGCCGGCTCGGGCAACTGGTTCACATACGGCGTCAGCCACGAGGGCAAGGTGCTGTGGGGGACGCTCAACTGGGCGCACCAGCCGACCTCGATTGCCACGGTGGACCTGGACGGGAAGGGCAAGCTGGCGTCCCTGGTGGGCAACACGTACTGCTCGGCGAACCTGTTCTCGCCGGAGGGCAAAGTCATCGGCGACGTGCCGGTCGGCTACCATGGGGCGGCCATGGCGGTCGCGGCGGGGGACATGGACGGGGACGGCAAGGCGGAGCTGATCGCCGGCTCGCGCATCGGGGGCATTCACTGCAAGACGTTCGGGGCCGAGGCGGTCAACTGGAGCCTCGATGCCGGCGCGGAGATCACCGCCACGATCCTGACCGACCTCAACGGCGACGGGCGGCCCGAGCTGCTCGTGGCCAGCCGCAACTCGTACGTCATGGCTCTGGACGCCCAGGGCAAGGCGCTGTGGCGGTGCAACTGCGGCAACCCGGTGCGGGACCTCGCGGTCATGCCGGGCAAGGAGGCGGCCGTCGCGGTGGCGACCGACGCGGGGGCGGTGATCGTGCTGGACGCCAAGGGGGAACGCCGGGGCTTCTTCCCCGTCCCGGCCGATGTCACGAAGGTCGTCGCGGCCGACCTCGATGGCGACGGCCAGCCGGAGATCGTCGCGGGCAGCGCCGACAGCCGCCTGGTCGCGCTCAAGAGCCTGCCGGCGAAGTAGGGCCGACGGGAGGGCATGACGGCGGGGCGCCGGGGCTTCGCGCCGGTTGTCCTACCGTGCTGCTGCGGTCCACGACACCCGCACTTCGCGGACCCGCGGGGTGCCGCAGCCGTCGCGAGCGCCGAGGGCCAGGCGGTACTGCACCCACCGCGCCTGCGCTGTCGGCAACGCGATCGCGTTGTCGTAGCCGCCCCACGACCCTTCCCCCTCCGGTCCCAGCCACGCCGCCTGTGCGAGTGCCTCCTCAGCCTCGGCCACCCGCACCTGTGCCCGCACCCATGTCCCCTCGGGGACATCCGCCTCCCAGCTCACCCGTAGTGTCTCCACCCCGCCCGGCAGCTCATGCGGTGCGGATGCGTACAGCTCTTCGGGGCCCCGATCACGCTGGTTGCCCGAGCCCACGCGCGTCATTCCGTGCGGCCCCTCGGACGGGAGGCAGGTGACGTTGCGCTCGGAGAAGCCCTCCGGACCGTTCCACCACACGGCCGAGTGACCCAGGTGATCGTTCTCGACCTTGTGGTAGGCGATCCCGAGGTCTACCCAGCCGTCGCGGTTGAAGTCCGCCGTCACGGCGCCGGAGGCCGAATGGGCGAACAAGCGTGTCCGGCAATCAGCGCGGAACGTGCCGTCCTCCTGCCCCCAGTAGATGAAGGAGTGGATGTCCCGCTCGCGGCCGTCGTGGTAGTTGGCCACGAAGAGGTCCAGATGTCCGTCATTGTTGAAGTCGGCCACCCCGAGGGCATTGACGCCCTGGGCGGGAAGCTGCATGCGGTTGTCCTCGCGCAGCCCCTCTGGGCCATTCCAATAGATGTACACGAACGAGTCGTGCGGTCCCTGCAGGGACGGCGTGTGGCCGGCGATGATGAGGTCCAGGTATCCATTGCCGGTCAGGTCGGCCGCCTGCGCGCAGGAGGCGTGGATCACCGACAGCAGTTGCTTGCGCTCCATGCTGAAGCCCTCGGGGCCATTCCAGAGGATGAAGCTGCGGTCGCTGCCGATCTGCGGCACGATCAGGTCGAGCCAGCCGTCGCCGTTCAGGTCGGCCAGGCTGATCCAACGCGGCTGATCCCACTTCTCCCCCTCTGTCGCCATGCTGATCCGCTGCGGGTGCCCGATGTCGTAGCCCTCAGGCCCGCCGTAGAAGATCAGGATGTCGCCGAACGAGAACCCCACAAAGACGAGGTCGAGATAGCCATCGTGGTTCAGGTCCGCGCAGCACACGCCATGGGCGCGTGTTGTGGGCAGGATGGTCGCCGGCTCATAGGCATAGTCGCCATCGCGCCCCCGGAAGATGAACGAGCCGGGGTCCAGATGTGTCGCGTTCTCCGAGCAGTTGGCCGTCACGATCTCGGGGAAGCCGTCGTCATCCAGATCGCAACAGACCGCATCCACCGCGTCGCGCCCCTGGAGGGGATGGCGGCGCTCGGGGCTGAAGCCTTCGGGGCCGCCCCAGTAGACCATCGGGTCCACGTCGCCCCCCGCCCGACGCGCCCGGTGGTTGACGAGGATCACCTGCGGGTCGGGCGCCGCGCTCGTACGGGCAATGAGCACCCGCCGCGTGTCATGCCCCTCCAGCGTCAGCGGCTCGGGGGCCACGCCGGTGGGCGTGCCCCGGTACACGAGCGAGTGGTAGGAGTACGACTCGTCGGTGCGGTCCTGGCCCAGCACGATGTCCGCGCAGCCGTCGCCATCCAGATCGCCGACGGCCACATCGCAGGCATTGTGCGAGGGCAGAGCCGTGCGGCGGGTCTCGTCGAAGCCCGCGGGCCCGCCCCAGTACACCCAGGAACACTCCTGGCCCGCGTGGGTTCCTCGCGAGGCCACCACGAGGTGCTCGTGCCCATCGCCGTTCACGTCGCCCGCCGCTACCGCCAGCGCGTGGGCTGCGGCGATGACCAGGGGCTCCCCCAGCGCGCGGTCTGCCCTGACGGGGGCCAGACGGAACTGGTCCTCGCCCGGGAGGAACAGGTGCGGCCTGCCGCCCAGCCGCACGACCTGCGCCAGCGCCCGCGCATCAAAGGGCTGCTCGGTCTCCGGCGTGTCGTCGGAGCGCGGCTCTCCAGAGCCGCCAGTCGTCCCCTCCTGCGGGGCTGGAGCCCCGCGCTCCACGCCTTCCACTGTGGTACAGCGCTCCGGGCTGAGCCCGTCCGCCCCACCCCAGTACACGCGCGCCTGACGCTCCCGCGTCAGCGCCAGCAGGTCCGCGTAGCCGTCGCCGTCCAGATCGTCGGCCACGATCTGCTCGGCTTCGAGGGGCAGGTCCACGAAGCGCTGGGGCTCGAAGCCCAGGTCGGACTGGGCGAAGAGGCGAACGCGGCCGCCGCAGACGAAGGCCAGGTCGGGGCGGCCGTCGCCGTTGAAGTCGCCGCAGGCCACGGCCGAGGCCCCGGGGGCGGGGATCTCGACCCGCCGGTGCGGGCTCAGGCCCGCGGGCCCGCCATAGTAGATGAAGGCATTCAGGTCCGTCCGCGACCCGTTGTAGTCCATCGCCAGCACGAGGTCGTCGTAGCCGTCGCCGTTCAGATCGGCCACGACCCCGGCTACGGAACCGTCCGAAGGCAGCTCCACCCGTGCCCCGCCCGCCAGGGGCGTGGGATACACATAGCACGGCGGGCGCTCCCAGTGGTTCTGGCTGTTGCAGATCAGCAGATCGGGCCAGCCGTCGCCGCTCAGGTCCAGGAAGTGCAGGCGCTGCAGCACGCCCGTCCGCGACACGTAGAGGTTCTGGCCGCCGTTGTCGAAGCTGCCGCGTCGGAAGTCCTCGAAGCCACGGGTGATCCATTCGCTCTGCATGGGCCTCTCCTGTGCGTCCGTGCCTGCAGCCTCGCCAGTTCGCCCCGCTGCCCGCCGCAACCTGTGCGCGGGCCCCAACGCCCCTAGGCCTTGCGCCATTGCCATTTGAAAACCGGGGGCGTAAGGACTATACTTCAGCAGACGTTCGCGCCCCGTGCGGACGATGACCCTGCGATACAAGGTGGTACAGTTATGCCCTTGCAGATCTGGCTCGATGGCCAACTCGTTCCCGAAGCGGAGGCCAAGATATCTGTGTTCGATCACGGCCTGCTGTATGGCGACGGTGTCTTTGAGGGCATCCGGGCCTATCACGGCCGTGTATTCAAGCTGCAGGAGCACCTGCAGCGCATGTTCGATGGCGCGCATTGCCTCAGCCTGCAGATCCCCTACTCCCCCGAGGAGATGAAGCAGGTCGTGCTGGAGACTCTCCGCGCGAATGGCCTGCAGGACGCCTACATCCGCCTTGTGGTCACCCGGGGCAAGGGCGATCTGGGGCTCGATCCGGCCAAGTGCCCGGTCGCCACGGTCTTCTGCATCGCCACCTCGATCTCGCTCTACCCGGAAGAGTCCTACCAGAAGGGCCTGTCGCTGATCACCTGCTCGACGCGGCGGAACACGCCGCAGGCACTGAACATGTCCATCAAGTCGCTCAACTACCTCAACAGCATCCTGGCCAAGCTCGAATGCACGAGCGCCGGCCTGTCTGAGGGCATCATGCTCACCACGGACGGCTATGTGGCCGAATGCACGGGCGACAACATCTTCCTAATCAACGGCAACGAACTGCTGACGCCGCCGGTGCACGTGGGCGCCCTGCCGGGCATCACGCGCCAGGCCGTCATGGACCTGGCCCCCGGGCTGGGGCTGGAGCTGCGTGAGGACATGTTCCGCATCCAGTCGGTCTACACGGCCGGCGAGGTGTTCCTGACCGGCACCGCCGCCGAACTCATTCCGGTGGTGCAGGTGGACGGCCGCAAGGTCGGGGACGGCAAGCCGGGCCCGACCACCCAGCGCCTGCTGGAAGCCTTCCGCAAGCTGGTCCAGACCTGTGGCGAGCCCATCTAGGCTGACGCCCGGGGCCGTCTGCACCCGACGACACCCTCGCTCGCCTCGGCGGGCTTCGCCAAAGATGACCGTGAGGGGCCAAAGGGCTCCCTCCAGGAAACTCCGGTAGACGCCATATTGTTAGTATGATAGGACGAGTTGTGGTGGCGCCTGTGCGCCGCGTCGGGAACGGGTTGGCAGCCCGGAGAAACCAATCCCGTACGGGCACAGTCCAAACAGGCGCTGCACCGCGCTACCGGAAGAGACCTGGCGTCGTCTCGAGCCGCATCGGGACGCCGCGAGGCGGCGTAGCTTCAGTCAGACAGGAGCGTCTGGCCGGGGGCTGGCCGTGTCATTGGAGGCACCGACGCAATGGAAATATGGGAACGTTTCACCAGTCGTGCCCGCCGCGCCGTCCTCATGGCGCATGATGAGGCGGCGCGCATGGGCGCCCAACTGATCTCCACCGAGCACCTGCTGCTCGGGCTGATGCGCCTGCAGGAAGGCAGCGCCGTCGAACTGCTGGAGAGGCTGGACATTGACCTGGAGCGCCTGCAGAGCGACCTGCGCCGCCAGATGGAGGCGGCGCCGCCGGCCGACCTCGCCGGCAAGGAGCCGTCGTTTACCCCGGAAGCCAAGCGCGTGCTGCTGCGGGCCCTCAAGGAAGCCCAGCAACTGGGCGACTACAGCGTGGGCACCGAGCACATCCTCATCGGCCTGCTGCGCGAAGGGCGGGGGGCGGCCTTCCGCCTGCTACACCGCCATGGCGCCGATCTGCCGCTGATCCGCCAGGCTCTGGCCGAGACCGGCCGCCACGCCATGCCGCGCGAGCGCGAGAAGCGCAGCAAGACCCCGACGCTGGATCATTTCAGCCGCGACCTCACGCAGATGGCGCGCGACGGGCAGCTTGACCCGGTCATCGGCCGCGACGAAGAGACCGAGCGCGTCATCCAGATACTCTGCCGCCGCACCAAGAACAACCCCTGCCTCATCGGCGAGGCCGGTGTCGGCAAGACGGCCATCGTCGAGGGCCTGGCCCAGCACATCACCGACGGCGACGTGCCTGCGCTGCTGCGCGACCGGCGCGTCGTCGCCCTCGACCTCGCCAGCCTCGTCGCCGGCACCAAGTACCGCGGCGAGTTCGAGGAGCGCATGAAGCGCGTCATGGAAGAGATCCGCGCCAGCCAGGGCGAGATCATCGTCTTCCTCGACGAGTTGCACACCATCGTCGGCACCGGCGCCGCCGAGGGCGCGATGGACGCCAGCAACATCCTCAAGCCGGCGCTGGCCCGCGGCGAGCTGCAGTGCATCGGCGCCACGACCCTGGACGAGTTCCGCAAGCACATCGAGAAGACGCCCTCCCTGGAGCGCCGCTTCCAGCCCGTCATGGTCCGGGAGCCGGATCGCGACCAGACCCTCGACATCCTCCAGGGCATTAAGGAGCGCTACGAGGAGTACCACGGCGTCTCGTTCACACCCGAGGCGCTGGAGGCGTCGGTGGACCTCTCCACCCGCTACATCGCCGACCGCTCGCTGCCCGACAAGGCCATTGACCTGCTCGACGAGGCCGGCTCGCGCGTGAAGCTCCGGGGCTACCGCCAGGAGGCCCCCGCGGAGGACATCCCGCACACCCACGCCCTGCACCGGCCGCGCCCGGCGTCGCTGCCTAGCGACCTGGATAACTTCGACGACGATGACTACGACGGGCCGGACCTGGCCCCGCCCGGCTTCACCGCTGACTGGGAAGCCGACGAGACCACCGACATGCCCCAGGTCTCCTATGACGACATCGCTCAGATCGTGGCGACGTGGACCGGCATTCCGGTGGTCTCGCTGACCGAGGCCGAGTCCCAGCGGCTCCTGCGCATGGAGGCCGCCCTGCACGAGGATATCGTGGCCCAGGACGAGGCCATCCGCACCATCGCCCGGGCCGTCCGCCGCTCGCGGGCGGGCATCAAGGACCCGAACCGCCCCACCGGCTCGTTCATCTTCCTGGGGCCGACCGGCGTGGGCAAGACCTACCTGGCGCGGATGCTGGCCAAGTTCCTGTTCGGCAACGAGGACGCTCTGGTCCGCATTGACATGTCCGAGTACATGGAGAAGTTCGCGGTCAGCCGTCTCGTGGGCGCGCCCCCTGGCTACGTCGGCTACGAGGAGAGCGGGCAGCTCACTGAGGCCGTCCGCCGCCGCCCCTACTCCGTCGTGCTCTTTGACGAGATCGAGAAGGCCCACCCGGAGGTCTTCAGCATCCTGCTGCAGATCATGGAGGATGGGCGCCTGACCGACGCCCAGGGCCGCGTGGTGGACTTCAAGAACTGCATCGTCATCATGACGAGCAACGTGGGCGCCCGGCTCATCACCAACACGTCGGCCGTGGGCTTTGTGACCGACAAGGCTGCCCGCACCGCCCAGGAGCACCGCCGCGACTATGCCCGCATGCGCACGAAGGTCATAGACGAACTCAAGAAGACCTTCAGCCCCGAGTTCCTCAACCGCGTGGATGACATCCTGGTTTTCCATGCGCTGACCCAGGAGGAGATTGCGGCCATCGTGGACATGGAGATCGACAAGGTCACCCGGCAGTTGCGGGGACGGGGCCTGGCCCTGACGATCACGGACGAGGTCCGCGACCTGCTCGTGCGGGAGGGCTACGACCCGGACATGGGCGCCCGACCCCTGCGGCGAGCGATACGCAAGTACGTCGAGGACCCCCTGTCTGAGTACCTGCTCCGCCTGGACCAGGAGGTTAGCGGCGAGATCACCGTCAGCCTGGACGAGGAAGGCAACACGCGCTTCGTCCTGCAGCAGACGGCAGACGCGCTGCCCACAACCTGAGCGCCATTCTGAGCCGCGTGGGGCCGGACGTCCCGGATGGCCGGATGGTTGCGCGTCCGGGACGTCCGCAGCCACGCACGGGGGAGAGCTACCCATGAGCGACCTCACCATCCAGGTCAACCGCGCCCCGGTGTTGACCCTGTGGGCCGCCATCGTGGCGGAGCGGCTCGGCCATGACTGGCCGGCGGCCCTGAGCATCGGTAAGGTCCTGGCTGGTCTGAACGCCCAGAGCAAGGGGCGGCGGCTGGGGATCTTCGGCCCGCCCAAGGGCGGGGAGGGGCAGCAGCCCAAGAAGACGGGCCTGGGCGAGGACTGCTGGGTGGAGGTGTGCGGGCGGAGCGTGCCCTGCAAGCACACGGCAGACGGTCTACGGGGGGTCGTCGAGGACAAGCCCGTTGCTCCGGAGACGGTGGAGAAGTACCTGCGCAGCAAGTTCGGCGAGGGTCTGCC
Organism: bacterium; assembly: GCA_021372615.1. Lineage (NCBI taxonomy): Bacteria > bacterium. Next base: position 40,975 of record JAJFUB010000043.1, read on the forward strand.
CGAGGTGCTGGTGGCGCTGCGGGAACTGGCCGCGGCCTACGAGCCGGCGGCGCTCGCTGACGAGGCCTTCGGGCTGTACGAGCACTTCCGCCCCCGCATTGACCCCGGCCAGCCCGGCTGGGGCCAGAAGGGCACGCTGGACCTGGGCGTCGTCACCTCCCTGACGCAGCGCGCCCGGTCGTAGCCAACCAACCCAACCCCAACAGCCAGAGCGTTCGACCCATGTTCACAGTCACTGTCACGCCGCGCTTCGGCGACGTGGACGGCCTCCGCCACGTCAACAACACCCGCTTGCCCGAGTGGTTCGAGCTGGGCCGCGGGCCCTTCTACCGGTTCTTCTGCCCGGAGCTGGACTTCGAGCGCTGGAACCTCATCCTGGCTCACCTCGGCGTGGACTTCCAGGCCCCGATGATCCTGGGGCACAACGTGGAGATCCGGACGTACGTCCAGCGCGTCGGTAACTCGTCGTTCACGACGGTGCAGGAAGCCTGGCAGCGCGGGGAACTGTGTGCCACCGGGGAGACCGTCATCGTCCACTACGACTTCGCGGCGAAGCGCTCGCTGCCCATCCCGGACGACACGCGCACCGCCCTCCTGGCGCACGCCCGCCCGGAGCCGTAGCGGCGCACTTCATCGCGCCCGCAGGCGCCTACTGCCTGCCCACGTTCGCCACCAATGCCCGCGCGTTGTCGTTCATCACGCGCGACACTTCAATTCTCCCCCACCCCATCCGCTGCGCAGCCTGCTTGAAGGCCCGCAGCTCCTCGTACAGGTAGAGCGTGTAGCCTGCCTCGACTTCCGGCGGCTGGCGGCGGTCGGGAGTGTTCCAGCGGTAGTCGCCATCGCTGTAGTTGATGTACTCATCGCCCTGGTGCCGCCGCATCCCGCGCATCAGCGCGATCGGCAGGTCGCTGCCATACAGGAGCCGCTCCGGGCCGACCATCTGCATGGCCAGCTTGAGCACGTCGGCGTTCAGGTTCATCGCGAAGTCCCAATGGACGGGCAGGTCGTGCAGCGCCTGCAGGCCCGGCTCAGCGAAGCTCATGGTGTAGGCGCGGCCGATGTGCGCGATGATGAGCCGCAGGTTCGGGTAGGTCCCGACCATGCGGCGCACCTCGGCCTGGTTGCGCGGGTCGCGCAGCCGCTCGGGGCGGGGCAGGTGCAGCACCACGATCAGGCCCAGCTTGTCGGCCAGCGCCTGGTGCGCGGGCGGGAGGAAGTCGTCCAGCGCCACGTTCTCATCGAAGCGCCCGCCGACCAGCCCGGGGTACGGCTTGAAGCCGATGAACCCGCCGTCCTCCAGCAGCCGCTGTACCGCATCGGCGGGCCACTCGGGCCGAGTGACCAGCAGGGCATCGGACTCACCGGCCGCGACGGTTCCTGCCACGTACGCATTGGCTGCCGGGATGTCGGCCCACTTGCTGGGGTTGGCGAAGACCAGGCTGCGTGTGCGCCGGCCGGGGAACAGGAAACGCTGCACCTCGGCCAGTTGCTCACGGCTCAGCGCGTGCGGGGCCTCGGAGGCCCACGACTCCGCAATGGCCTCGGCGCTGGGCACACCGTTCCCGGGTATGTGCAGGTGCACGTGCGCGTCGTACACCTCGGCGGGCAGGAACTCCTCGAACTCGTCGGCGAAGACGCGCCGGTCCACGCGCTCGTACCGCTGCGGGTCAATCAACTGGGTCATCGCTTCAGCTCCATGACGTAGGTGACCGACTGGTGGAACGGCTCGAAGCCACAGCGCTCGTACACGCGCCGTGCAGCGGCATGGCCCTCATCCAGCCCGGTGATGACCACCGCAAGCGGCATCCCGGCCTCGCGCAGCTTGGCCAGGGCCATCTGCACCAGGGTCGTGCCGAGGCCATGGCCGCGGAACTCCGGGGCCACCCCGTTGTAGCCGATCTGCCCCTGGTTGCGGTCGCGGTTGATGATCCAGGTGACCCATCCGGCCACTTGCCCGTCCACTTCAGCGACCAGACAGGTGGCCAGCCGCGCCCGGACGGCACCGCCGATGTCGTCGGCGGTCCACTCGTCCCAGCTCTTCCCGCCCTGGACGCCGAAGCGGTCTTCCAGGCGCTTACTCATCCCCATCGTCCAGATGCGCCGGGCGATGGCGACGATGGGCTCCAGATCGGCCTCGGTGGCGGGACGGTAGGTGATCTCCGGCATGGCTCACTCCCAGGCGGCGAGGATGGCCTCGACCAGCGGGGGCAGGATCTCGCCGGCGGCGCCCCGCAGCGACACCGCCGCCGTGCCCGTCAGGATCGTGGCCTCGGGGTTGATCTCGACGACAAGCGCCCCGTGCTCCCGCGCCACGAAGGGCAGCGAGGCAGCCGGCTGGACGTTGACCGAGGTGCCCACCACGAGCATCACATCACACGTCTCAGCCAGGGCGAAGGCCTCCTCCAGGTCGTCGGCCGGCAAGGCCTCGCCGAACAGCACGATGTCGGGCCGCAGCAGCCGCCCGCATTCGCAGACCGGCGGCAATTCGGGGGCCGGCACGGGGTAGTTGTCATCGGCGAACCCGCAGCGCGGGCAGACGACCCGGATGATGTCGCCGTGCAGGTGGATGACGTCCGTGCTGCCGGCTTCCTCGTGGAGGCGGTCTATGTTCTGGGTGATGAGGCGCACCTGAGCGCGCGGGGGCAGCTTCTGCTGCAACTCGGCGAGGGCCACATGCCCCGCGTGGGGCGACGCCTGGTGGATGAGCTGGCGCAGGTGGTCGTTGAACTCCCAGAAGAGGCGGGGATGGTGGCGGAAGGCCTCCGGGGTGGCGACGTCCTCGGCGCGGTAGGTGCGCCAGACGCCCTCCTCCCCGCGGAAGGTCGGGATGCCGCTCTCGCGCGACATCCCGGCCCCGGTGGAAACGGTGAGCAGAGCGTGGTCGGTGAGACGTGCGACAATGGCCTCGGCCAGAGCGGAGAGATCAGGGGACATGGGCAGTCAGGGCCGGCCTAGCCCAGCACCCGCCTCATCCGCGGCCGCAGTTGCCGCACGACCACCACTGCCGCTGCCGTCTTCAGCGCGTCCCCCGGCAGGAACGGCAGGGCGCCCAGTTGCAGGGCTCTCACCCAGTCCTGCCCGGTATAGGCGCTCAGCCAGAGCGATCCGCACAGCAGGATGACCAGGCTGCCGCCGGCCGCCCCCGCGACGAGCCAGAGCGCCGTCCCGCCCCGTTCCGCAAGGCGCACCGCCAGGCCCATGACCACCGCTGCCAGCACAAAGCCCAGCACGTAGCCGCCGGTTGGTCCGACGAAGCTCGGGCCGGCCATCACCGACAGTCCCAGCAGGCTGAGCAGCAGGTAGCCTGTCGCCGACACAAAGCCCAGCCGCGCCCCCAACAGGCCGCCGGCCAGCAACGCCACCAGCGTCTGCAGCGTGAGCGGCACCGGGGTGAAGGGCAGGGGAATCTTCAGGTGCGCGCCGGCGACCATCGCTACCGTGAACGTCGCCGCCAGCCCCACCTCCAGCGCGATCTGCGTCGTCAGCGGCCGGTCGGCGGCCATCGTGTCGGTCATCTCACGTTCGTGCATCGGGTTCGCTCCAGACTGCCGGCGTGTGGGACAGGACGACGCCGCTCCGGCGGCGAAACGTCAGGCCATGAACATCGTGCAGCAGTCACTTGTCTTCGACAACCTGCCCGGTCGTCCGTCGAGCCACTGCGCTACGCTGACGGAGACGGCCGACGGCTCGGTTCTGGCGGCCTGGTACAGCGGTACCCATGAGGGGCACACGGATGTCGCCATCATGGCCGCCCACTACGGCTCGGAGGGCTGGTCAAGCCCTGTCTGTTGGCATGACACGCCGGGCCTGTCGGACGGCAACCCCCTGCTCTACACCTTGCCCGACGGCACGGTCATCCTCTGGTTCGTCACCATCCAGGGCCAGGGCTGGGACACGGCACGACCCTACTGGCAGCGCTCGCACGATGGCGGCCGTACGTGGACCGCGCCGGAACGCTTCAGCGACCGCGACGGGCTCATGTTCCGGTGCCGCCCCCTGCAGCTTTCGTCGGGCCGGACCATCGTGCCGGCCTACGACGAGATCACCTGGGAGGGCCTGCCGCTGCTGTCCGATGACGATGGGCAGAACTGGCGGGAGGCTGGCCGCATGGTCGCCCCGCCCGGCTGCATCCAGCCGGCGATCGTGGAACTGGACGACGGCTCGCTGCTGGCGGTCCTGCGCACCGGCGGCGACGGCGGCTGCCTGTGGGAGAGCCGCTCGGCGGACGGTGGTGAGACCTGGTCGCCCGGCGTGGCCATGGACCTGCCGAATCCCAATGCGGGCGTGGACCTGGTGCGCCTGGTGGACGGCCGACTGCTTCTGGCGTACAATCCCCTGTCGAGGGGACGCCATCGCTTGGCCCTCGCCGTAGCCAATGGACAGGCCCGCCACTGGCGCAGCCTGGACCTGGAGAACGAGCCGGGCCAGGAGTTCTCCTATCCCGCTCTCGTGCAGGCCCGGTCGGGATTGTGTCATCTACTATACACGTACCGCCGCGAGAGTATCAAGCACGTCATCATTGACCCGGAGTAGATGCCGGCTAGGGGACTTGGCCTGATGAACGTCACCGACAGCCAGGACTTCACGCGGCAGGAGCGCCTGACGTTCCTGCACCGCTGCTACCAGCAGATGGACGAGCAGGTACGCTACTCGAACCAGAAGGCCTCGTACATCCTGACTACCGTCGGCGCGGTCTTCGTGGGCTGTGGCGCAGCCCTCCTGGGCCCCAAGATTGGCAACCCCATGGACATCGCGCTGCTGATCTCCGGGCTGGTGCTGTGCGGCGCTGCCGGAGCCGCCTCGTGTGTCGCCATCTTCCCCATCATCCGCCACCGCCAGGGCTCCACGGCCCGCTCGCTGATGTTCTTCGGCAGCATCTCGCGCATGTCGGTCCACGAGTATGTGGAGGCCGTGCGCGGGTTGACCGAGGGGCAGATCGAGGAGGAGCTGGCCCGGCAGATCCACACCCTCTCGTGCCTGGCACAGGAGAAGTACCACTGGGTGCGCATCTCGACGGCCATCCTCGCCCCGAGCATGCTCCTGCTCTTCGGCGCCTTCATCGGCATCTTCACACGCTAGACCAGACCGCGTTCGACAGACAGCACAACGGCGGGCCCATGGTGGGCCCGCCGTTGCCGGTTCTCATGCTCGCGACCTGGCGTCCTCACTTGCGCAGGGGCGTGATGAAGCTGGCGCTGTTCCCGGAAGCGTCCCGGGCCCGCACGCGCACCAGGTACTGACCGGCCGGGGTGGACAGGCCCGAGTTGCTCTTGCCGTTCCACAGCAAGGTGCTGACTCCGGCCTCAGCGTCCACCGGCGCCAGGACACGGATTACCCGTCCGGCGATGTTCGTGATGACGGCCTCAACGTTCGCCGCCGTGGACAGGTTCAGTCTGATCTCGGCTCCGCCGGACACGGACTGCGCCACAGCCGTCACCACCAGCGGTCGGGCGATCGCCGCCGTGCCGCCGGTCCGGAAGGTGAACTTGTCCCCATACCACTTGACCCCGCCGGTGTTCAGCACCAGACCGGGCGCCACCTCGACCGTGTACAGGCTATCCGCCCGCAGGGCGGAGGTGGGATTGAAGCACATGACCATGTTGGGGGTCGGCCAGGTGAAGGCGCCGGGCACCGCATTTCCGGCCGGGTCCTTGAGCTTGAACAGGCTCTCGGCGCTCGCCTGGTTCACCGTCCACGTCCAGGTGATCGTCAGATCAGCCGTCTGGTTCACACCGGTGGCCCCGCGCGCGGGCACCGTCGCACTCATCAGGGGAACCAGGTCGGCGAACTCCAGCTCGTTGGGGTACCCGTCCCACATGTCCACCGTCTGGTACGGGTCCACCCGTGGTCGCACGTAGGTGTACAGCTCCTCGGCCGACACGAAACCGTTCTGGTTCAGGTCCGCGTACGAGTTGCTGAGGCCCTCCACCAGGTAGTACGTGAAGAGGCCGTTCTGCAGGGCGTCGAACTCGTAGGAGTACTCATAGTCGCGACAGGCGGTGACCACGACGCCACCGTTGAGGTCATCCAGGTCGCGCGCCTGCACCTCCTCCTGGCCCTCCGGAGCGAAGTCGAAGAACTGGTGGGAGCCGCCCTGGACCCCGACGCCGCGGATCTGTCCGCCCGAGAAGCACGTGTCCAGCAGCACCACGTACTTGCGGGTCCTCAGGGCGCGGAACCACAGGCTCAGTTCGTCGTCCCGGATGAATCTGTTACTCGTCAGCTCATAGGTACACAGGGACTCGTCAATGCCGTCGTATAGCTCATCATACGGAGGCAGATCCCACTCAGTCGTACCGTGGCTGCTCTGGTAGAACAGCACGATGTCATCGGCGTCGGCCGACGTGACCAGCCAGGTGATCCCTGCCATGATCGCCGCCTTGGTCGCCTGGGAGTTCAGCAAGACGCGGATATTCGCCGATGACCAGCCACAGGCCGTCAGCCAGTTGTGCACGTCCGCGGCGTCGTCGTCGCAATACGACAGATTGGCGCCGGGGTCATCATACTCCGAGATGCCCACCACCAGGGCATAGCGGTTGACCACCCCATCTCCGGTACGGTACCTCGCCAAGAAGCTCGCGATCACGTTGCCCCCCGGGGTGATCGTGACGGACTTCGAGGCGGGCGTGAAGGTGTAGCCAGGCATGTGGGGAGCGACCACGTACGTCCCAACGGGGAGAATCTTGCTGTAGTTGCCGTCCCCCTTCGTGTACATCTCGGTCGCCGCGTAGACCAGGTTCTGGGTGAAAGTCAGACAGGCGCCGTGCAGGGGGCGGCCAGCGGGGCCCATGAGGCGACCGCGCACCACCCCGCCCTGCGCCCCGCTGATCGTGACGTCGTCCACGTATGAGCCCACATCCGTGACGCTGCTGTCCGACTGGAACACCAGCGCGAACCAGACCTGGCTCTTGCCGGTGTAGTCACCGATGTTCGGGTCTGTCATGGAGACCGTCTTCTGCTCCCAGCCCGCCGTGTCCGCGTCGAAGTACGTCCCCCAGAAGTTCAGCCCGTCGGTGCTGAACCCGGCGAACGTGTAGTCCCAGTAGTCCTCAATCTGGCTCTGGAGCTGGAACACCGCCTGGCCGCTGACCAGGTCCGCCGTACTGAAGGGACCAAGAATCAGCCACTCGTTTGAGTCGTTCGGGTACGGCCCCGTGTCCGGCGCGACATCCTGCACGCAGTACGCACTATACGTGCCGGTCTTGGCCTGAGAGCTGGTCCGCCCCCAGTAGTCAGTGTCGCTCCACTCGCCCGGCCAGGTGGCCTCGAAACCATCGGTGAACGGAAGGGTGGCCTTGGTGGCGCGATGCACGGCGTGGGCCGGCGCCTTCAACTGGCCGTACCGGGGCCCCTTGTGCACCACCGGCGGCTTGCCCTTCGCGGCAGATGCAGCCGACCAGACCCCCACCATCAATACGGCGCACGACAGAACCAGCGCGACACAGCGTCTCCCTGACATGCGACAACCTCCCTTTGTGGCGTCGCTTGCGACGCCCGTTGTCGGTCCCGCACCGGCGCAGGCCGGTGCGGCAGTAGCCCAAGCAGAAGACTCAGCGCGTCAGACTGTCCTACAGGTGCTCGTGAGGAGTGTGTGTTGCTGTGGTGTCGAAACGTCGTACCTTGCCGCAGCGTCCCGCCCGAGGGTCCAGTGAGGCCTGACCGGAGCGGGATGAGTCCGGACCCGGTGCTCTGGCACAACTGGCGCCCGCCGCGCCCCGGGCAGTCGGTACTTCGGGGCCAGGGGGCTCAGCTTCGACCGGAGTATAACAGGTGAGCGCGCCGCCGTCAACAGCGCAGCGCCGTAGGGGGGAGCCTGCGGCTATCGCCGGGAGACCGGCGCTGTCAGAGGGGGCGGTACGGCAGGAACCGGTGCTCGCACGGCGACCCGTAGGCCACCCACAGCGTCTGCTTCGCCACATCCGCCACGAACGACAGCAGCGTCATGCTGGGCTTGTCGTAGACCGTGTGGACGCACACGCCGGTATCCGCCCCGGGGAAGTGCGCGCGCTGGGCGACGTAGATGTCCGCGCGCTGCAGCGGCATGCCCCGCTCCCGGAGGATCTGCCGCGCCAGGTACGCCCGCGGGTCGCTCGTCTTCTGCTGCTCCTCGGTCAGGCCGTCCAGCTTCGGTGAGTGGTACGAGTTGGCGTGGACCAGGAAGCCCTCTGTCGGCTTGAGGACAGCCATCTCATGCGGTAGCGCCTCGACGCAGGCGATGCGGCCCTGGCTGTCGCCAATCGTGTAGTTCAGGCACAGCATCCGCGGCACGCGCTCCAGCAGCTTCAGTGCGTCAGGGGTGCTCGTCTGCTGCAGCAGCATCCGCGTCATGTAGTTGTAGGGCACGCCCGGCCCCGCCCAGTCGGACCGGCCCGAGGGGATGCTTGCGGCCGCCCGGTAGGGCAGGTAGTTGGCCGACACGCCGATCCGCTCGGAAATCCCCGGCCGCCCGACGCAGCCGGCGAAGGCGACACAGCGGAAGCGCGGCCCCTGCGCCGGCTGGCCATGCAGCAGCACCAGGAAGGGCTGCCAAATCCGCCACCAATCCATGTTCCAGGCCACCAGCGAGCTGCCCTCATGCTCCACGGCGAAGCTCGTGCAGCCATCGGGGACGGTCGTCACGGCCTCCAGGTCCTTGCAGCCGCGCCAGGCGTGCACTTCGGAGGCGCAGTTGAGCCGGAAGATGTCCTCCACGCTCATCCCAGCCCCCGCCGCGATGCCCTCGGTCTCCTCATACAGGTCCGGCGCCTCGCGCTGGACGATGGGCATGGCCCCGCGCACGACCTCCCGCCCGGCCTCGTGGTACGCGGCAGGCATCATCATGTCATCGAACTTGCGCACGAGTCGCTTGATGAGCGCCTGGCACCGCTTGCCGTGCGCCAGTCCCATCTCATACGGCGTGCCCGACATCTCGACGACGGCAAAGCGTGTGGCGGTGAGCATGTCTTTCATCTCCCGTGACGCGGTCGCGACGTCTGTGTGCAGCCTGAGCGTAGCCCGGCCCGGCGGGTCTCGTCAACCCCAAAGCAACGACGGCCCGGCGAGGATCGCCGGGCCGTCTTGATCGCCTGTACGAGGTCTAGTTGAGATCGAAGTAGGTGTTGGCACCACCCGCGTACAGCGTGTCGTACTTCATCGCCTTGGCATGGCCGTCGGCGAAGCTGGCATTGCCCATCTCGTTGTGGCGCACGCAGAAGTTGAAGTACACATAGCTCTGCGTGTTGGGCGTCGTGCCGCTACCCCAGCCGCTTGGGAAGTCGGAGCCATCCAGCTTGTCCGGCCGTCGCCCCCGCGAGGGATAGTACATGTCCCAGCAGCCCATGTACGTGTTCACGGTCCCATCGGCCATCATGACCGTCTCGGCGGGCGTCTGGACGCCGGCCAGGGGCTGTCCCCACAGCAGGGAGTTGAAGGGGTAGCTGCGGCAACCGTTGTAACCGACATAGGACCTGATCGAGCAACTCGGGCAGTCGAACACCTGGGCATTCTTCACATAAGGCGCCAGTTGCTGGATGAAGCTGAAGTAGGGCGGTCCCTGCCCCCAGTCCGGGATGCGGCCCTTGATGAAACGCTCGTCGAAGTCCTGAACGTACTGCAGGTTGGCCAGGGCGAGCTGCTTGAGGTTCGACAGACAGCTCGACTGCCGGGCCTTCTCCCGGGCCTTGGCGAACACCGGGAAGAGGATCGCCGCCAGGATGGCGATGATCGCGATCACGACCAGCAATTCGATGAGGGTGAAGCCACGTCTCTGCATTGCACTTGCCTCCTGTCGAGATATGTCTCAACGCCGGCCCTGAGGCCTGGCGCTCTGTCCCTGCTCTCCCCACTGGAGGTCGCCGCACGACACCTGCGGGCGTCGTGCCGACGCGGCCATTGCCCGGCTAGTTGCTGTCAAACCAGGTGTTCGCGCCGCCCGCATAGAGCGTCTCGTACTTCATGGTCTTGGCATGCCCGTCCATGAAGCTCGCATTGCCCATGTCGTTGTGGCGCTCGCAGAAGTTCATGTAGACCCAGGCCTGCGTGTTCACCGGGGTGGTGCCACCCCACGTGGCGTAGTCGCCGCCGTTGAGCTTGTCTATGCGGTGCCCGTTGGAGGCGCGGAACAGCGACCACGCGCCATTGTAGGTGTTCACCGTCGCGTCGCCCATCATGATGGTCTCGGCCGGGGAGTTGATGGTGCCGATGGCGGCGCCGAACTGCATGTTGTTGAAGGCATAGCTGCGGCAGCCGTTGTAGATCACAGTTGACCGCACACTCTGGCTCGGACAGTCGAAGACCTGCGCGTTCTTCACGTACGGCTCAAGCTCGGTGATGAAGCTGTAGCGGGGCGTGGTAGCCATGTAGGCCAGCGGCCACCGCTCGTCATAGTCCTGCGAGTACTGCATGCAGGCCAGCGCAAGCTGCTTGAGGTTCGACAGGCAGCTTGACTGGCGCGCCTTCTCGCGTGCCTTGGCGAATACCGGAAACAGGATCGCCGCCAGAATGGCGATGATCGCGATGACAACCAACAACTCGATAAGGGTGAAGCCACGCCTCTGCATGATGTTCTCTCCTCGGGACATGGACTGGCAGGCACACACTCCGTGTGCCGCTCTGTGGAACGCCCCCTCGACCTCCGCGACTGTGGTTGCTCAACACCACCTTTCATTTCTGTCGCTACGCCCCATCTGCCTATGACGCCCCCGCACGCTTCGCGGTAGACGCCCGCAAGAAGCTCCGGGGTCTCGCGTCCTGTCGCGCCGCGCAACATCGGCCGCCCGGCCATGCCCGTCAGGGCAGGCTCGGGTTGGACAGCGTACTCCAGTTCCCCACGATGTCAGTGTTCCGCATCCACTTGGCGTGCCCGTCGCAGAAGTTGAGGTTGGAGCCGCCGTTGTGGCGTGAGTGCTCGTCGGTAGCCATGGAGGGGGTGCCGGTAGGACCGGCGTTGAAGTACCCGTCCGACCCGTTGCCGGCATAGGCCGTCCAGTACTGGCTGCCAAACCAGTGCACGGAGTCGCCGATGAAGTACACCCGCGCCGGCGCGAGGATGGAGCCCATGGCGAAGCCGGTGGCGGTGAAGACGCTGCCGTTGATCCCGTAGTTGACGCACAACTGCGAGTAGGGGCTACTGAAGTCGTAGGAACCGCGACCGGAGGGGCACTGGAAGATCTGCCAGTTCTTGATATACGGGTACAGGAGATAGCGCCACTGGTTCGCGCCGCCGACCACCACGACCCCGGTGACGAGGTAGTCAATGGGGAATCTCTCGTCATAGTCCTGACAGTAGGACATGGCGGCGGTGCCCAGTTGGCGCAGGTTCGACAGGCAACTGGTCTGGCGCGCCTTCTCACGGGCCTTGGCGAACACGGGGAAGAGAATGGCCGCCAGAATGGCAATGATGGCGATGACCACGAGCAGCTCGATGAGCGTGAAACCGCGCTTCTGCATGACACTCTCCTCATAACGAGATCCGGAGGGCACGCGGTTTGCATGCCCTCCGGTGGAACACTGCACAACCCATCTAGGGGTGGTGTACCACTACTGTTATTCTTCTTCGCCGTCGGCCTGCTTTCTCCTGCCGCGCCTCCCCGCCAATCTTCGCGCCAGACATGCGCCTGGCGCCGGGGCGTCGCTGCCTCCACTGCTCCACGCCGCTGGCCGCGAGCACGCACGGTTGGGGGCCTGCCGCAGTCGGGCGTCGGAAGGGGCGTGCTCTTCCGCTCGCGGCCCAGACGGCGGGCGTCCGTGCGAGGCTATCCGCCCATCAGGGCGATGACGCGATCCACCGTGGCCTCGTCGGCGAAGCCGAACGCCGCGCCAAAGCTGCCTCCAGCGCCGATGGCCATGACCTTGCCGACGTTGATGCCGGCTGCGCTGGTCTGCTCCAGAAAGCCGACCAGCGCCCCGGTCTCATCGGCGCCCTCCAGCCACACCATCGGGACCTCCTCGATGGTCAGGCCCGCCTCGGCAGCCAGCTTGCGCAGCTCCTCGACCTTCTCGGGGATGCAGACCATCGTGCTCATCCCCCCGCCCGCGGACCAGCCCCACATGGCCTTCAGCGCAATACCCCGGTCGCGCAACGCCGCCGCCATCTTGGCCCCGGTGCCCGGCTGGTCCGGCGCCTGCGTCTTTACGGCAATGACCTTCATCACTTTCTGAGCCATCGTGACTCCTCCTCACATCCCTGGCATCACTGCGGCCCAACGGCCGGTCAGACTAGCGGTACCCTCGCTCCCGCTCCACCTCCGCAATGCTCTCCTCAATGATGTCCATCGCCTTGAGCGCCACGTCGTCCTCCATGATCAGCGGCGGCGAGAGGCGCAGGACGTTCCCCGCCGGCACCCATGCCAGGCCCTTGGCGAAGCCCTTCTGGTACACCAGTGTGCCCTCCTCGGTCGCCTCTTCCTTCGTCTCGCGGTCCTTGACCAGCTCGATCGCCAGCAGACACCCGAGCCCGCGCACATCGCCCACCAGCGGGTGGCGGTCCTTGATCTGCTGCAGCCGCGCCGTCAGCACCTCGCCCAGGTGGGCCGCCCGCGCGATGATGTCTTCCTCCTCGATGACCTCCAGGCTCGCCAGCGCCGCCGCGCAGGCCATCGGGTTGCCCCCGTAGCTCGTGCTCGCGCTGATCTTCTCCACCTGGTCCTTGTACTTGTCCCGCACCACCATCGCCGTGACCGGGAAACCGTTGCCGAAGCCCTTGCCGAGGGTCAGCACATCGGGCACGAGGTTCCAGTGATCCACGCAGAACATCTTCCCCGTGCGGCCCATGCAGGTGAGCACCTCATCGGCAAACAGCAGGATGCCGTGCTTGTCGCAGAACTGCCGCAGGCCCGGCATGAAGCCCTCGGGCGGCACGGTCGAGCCCGCCCAGCCCTGCACCGGCTCCATCACAATCGCCGCGACCCGCCCGGCGGTCTCTTCCTTGAGCACCGTGCCGATGTACTTCAGGCAGTGCAGGTTGCACTGGGGGTGGGTCAGGCCGAAGGCGCAGCGGTAGCAGAACGGCCGGGGGACGAGGTGGAACCCCGGCGCGCGCAGGCCCTGCGTCGGGTCCAGCCGCGCCAGCGACACGGCCCCGAGCGTCTTGCCGTGGAAGTCCTTGTGGAAGGAGATGAACTCCAGGTTCGGGTGGTTGGCCGCCCGGCAGATGCGCAGCCCGGCCTCGACGGCGGTGGTGCCGGAGTCATAGAGCTGCACGCCGCCGAGGTCTCCCGGCGTCATGGAGGCCAGCTTCTCCAGCAGCTTCGCCTTCAGCGGCGTGGTGAAGTCATGGCAGTTCATCAGCGTCTTGGCCGCCTGCGCGACGGCCTCGCTGATCTTGGGGTGGCAGTGCCCCAGCGACGTGACATAGATGCCGCTGGAGAAGTCGAGGTAGACATTGCCATCCACATCGGTGAGGGTCACGCCATGGCCGCTCTCAAAGGCGACCGGGAAGAGCCGCACCTGCGACGAGTAGCCCTTCATGTGGGCCGACGCGCGCTGGTGCCACTCGACGGAGAGCGGCCCGGGAGGGGTGCACTTGAGGTTGGGGACGGTGGCTACGTCTACGTGGGACCAGTTGGACATATGCTACAACTCCTTCGTCTCTGTCACGACCACGAGGCGGGCGTGAGGACACGCGCGCCCACGGCACTCAGCGTACCCCCATCTCCCGCGCCACCGCCTCCGGGTCCGCCTCCTCTTGCACGACCTTCTTCAGCGCCCGCAGGAACCGCGCCGGGCTGCTGGCCTGGATGACGTTGCGGCCGAAGACTACCCCTCGCGCGCCGGACTTGACTGCCCGGTACGCCAGGGTCAGGGCGTCAATCTCCCGCGGCGTCTTCTCGGCCCCCAGGCAGAAGATCGGCACCGGGCAGGCCTCCACGATCTCCCGGAACGCCTCACCCGTGTAGAAGGTCTTGATCGCGTCCGCGCCCATCTCCGCCAGGATGCGGCAGGCGATGAACACCAGGTTGTGCAGGTCCTCGGGGAGCAGGTTCTCGGGGGCGATGGGGTAGAACTCGCCGATCAGCGGGATGCCCGCCTGGCGCTTGCCCGACACCATCTCGGCAAACAGCGCCACGTTGTCCCGGTCCATGACCTGGTCGGTGCCCGACAGCGTCAGCGACGCGAGGGCGATGTCGGCGCCCATGGCCAGCGCTTCCTGCGGTGACACCACCTTGGCCGACCGCGCCTGGTCATAGCCCCACTGGTTGCAGTACACCGTGCTCCAGTTCAGGCGCACGATGGCCTGCGGGGCGTTGCGGCGCGAGAAGACATGGCCGCAGTGGGCGATCATGCCCGGCGACAGCAGGATGCCATCGGCCTCCTGAAGCTGCGTGATGACCTCCGGCAGGTCAATGATGCCGGGCGTGGGGCCGAAGAACTCGCCATGGTCCACGGCCACGATCACCGCCCGCCCTGCGGAGAAGAGCCGGTTCAGCCGAATCCAATGTCCTTCCATCATATGCCTCGTTTCGCGTGCCCGGCGCGGGCATGGGCCGCCCCAGCGCCGCCGGGGTCCTGTGATGCTGGACTTCGGTTCGCCATCACAAGGAGAAATGCCTCCGCGAGGCGAAAACTACCATAGCTAACGGGAACATAGCAACGATGCGCACCCTCTGACGCTGTGTGGGGCGCAGCGGTTGATGTTGTTCGCGGGCACGATGGCGACGAGGTGAGGCTGATGAGCAATCTGAAACGCGTGCTAATCCCTGCTTTGCTGGCGCTGCTGGCTCTGAGCCTGCTGGTGGGCTGCGACGAGGACGACATCGAGCGCAGCCTGGGCAAGCAGACCTCGGCGGCGGTCGAGAAGGAGTTCGGGCTCAACAACGACCCGGTGCTGGGCGCCTGGGTCAACACCATGGGGCACTCACTGGTCGGCCAGTCCAAGCGCCAGGGCATCCCCTACCATTTCCGCGTCGTCAACACGGACATGGTCAACGCCTTCGCCGCGCCCTGGGGCTACGTCTACGTCACCCAGGGCATGCTGCGCTTCGCCCAGAGCGAGGACGAGTTGGCCTTCGTGGTGGGGCATGAGGTCGGGCATGTCGCCAACCGCGACTCGATCAAGAGCTTCAAGAACAGCGTCCTGTTCAACATCGGCGTGGCCCTGCTGGGGACGCAGAGCGAGACGCTGGCCAACATCGGCGGCATCGGCGCGGGCCTGCTGATGCTGTCGTACTCGCGCGACGACGAGAACGATGCTGACCTGTCCGGCTCGGCGTTCGCCTATGCGTCCGGCTACGACCCGGCCGGCAGCACGGCCTTCTTCCAGCGGCTGATGACGGAGATCGAGAAGGACCGCCCGTCCAGCTTCGAGCACATCTTCATGACCCACCCGCCGACGGACAAGCGGCTGGCGGCTGAGAAGAAGCGCCCGGAGATGAACCTGGGCGATCCGGCCGTGGCCTCGCGCATTGGTCGCTGCTACGCGCGCCGCTATGCCTACGGCACCGCCTGCACGTTCTACCAGATGGCCCTGGACAAGAAGCCTGAGGCCATCCCGACGCGCCTGCGATATGCCGAGGCCCTGCAGGCCCAGGGCCTGCGCGAGCGGGCGGCGACCGAATACCAGGCCATCTTGCTGCGCGATCCCCAGAACGCCCGGGTCGGCACGGCGCTGGCTGCGCTGCAGGCGCCACCGTCGGGTCAGACGTTGGCGACGGCCGCCGAGCAGCAGC
The DNA here is from genome assembly GCA_021372615.1 of bacterium. Classification (NCBI taxonomy): domain Bacteria; species bacterium. The sequence goes on from JAJFUB010000043.1 coordinate 56,622, forward strand.
AGGCGGGCGCACTGCTGACCGCGGCCAACAGCGCCAGCAGCGACGCCAGCGCGCTCGCGACGGCCTCGAGCAACTACACCTTCACCATGCAGGCGCCTACCGCCGGCGTGTCCGGCATTGCGCGCAGCAGCATCAGCAGCATGCGGGAGATCAGCAACCGCGAGGCGGAACTGCCGGACGCGGTGCAGCAGGCCTTCCTGGGCGCCAACTCGGCCATCAGTGACGCCAACGAGACGGTGTTCGCCCTGGAGACGACCAACAAGGCCGTGGCCCAGACGAGCGGTCTGCTCCGTCGCGACGCCGAGGGGCTCCGCAACGCCGTGGCGCAGGTGCAGGCCGGGCGCGCCCCGGCCGGGGACCTGGCAGTGTACCGCCGCGCCCTGCGCGAGATGCAGCTCGCCGGGGCGAACCTGCGGCAGGCCATGACCGTGGCCGCGGCGGTGGAGCCAGTGGTGCGCCGTGCGGGGCAGTCCGCCAACGACACGGTTAGCCTCGTCGGCACGATGGTGGGCTCCAAGGAGCCGGCACGCTACATCTACAACGTCAACGCCGCCGCGCAGAACACGGTGTCCAAGACCGCGGCGGCCGCCGAGGCCGTCAACCGCATCAAGTCGGCCACGACCGACGCGGAGGCCCGCGCCTTGCTGGCCAAGCTGAACCTAGCCGCCTTCGGCGCCTCGCCGGAGCTGCGCGCGACCTATGACGGCATGACGGCCTACTACTGCCACGTGTCTCCGCGCGAGGTGGCGGCGTTGCGCGAGCAGGGACTGGGCTTCGGTGACGCTTCCTTCTTGCTCATCGCCGCCGGCACGCGCGACGTGGCGCCTTCCACGCTGCTGCCCCTCGCCCAGAGCCCCGACAGCCTCATCGACTCCCTGCGCGGCCAGGGCCTCGCGATGGCGGGCCCGGTGGCGCTGCTCCGGTTCCTGAGCAACGCCATTGACCGCGAGGTCGCAGCTCGCCAGAAGGCGCAGGGGTAGGGGCCAGGGTCAAGGGTAACGGCGAACGACCCGCGACCGACCCATGGCCGGCAAGCACGAACGACAGGGGCCTCACCGATGATCGGTGAGGCCCCACTGATTCCGGGGACCAGGCCGTTACCCTTCACCCTCGACCCTTGCCCCTCGACCCTCTCCCCTACTTCTCCCGCACGTACTTCTCGAGCTTGGGCTCGATGAAGTGCTTCTGGAAGACCGGGTAGGACGGGATCGCCATGGGGACGGCGGCGGGCGTGGTGCCCAGCAGCGGCTCGACGTAGGCGATGAACTCGTCGGTCACGCCGTTCTGGTCGGCGTTGATGAGGTCCTCGGTCACGACCTTGGTCTGGTCGGCCACACTCATCAGCGAGGTCTCGCCGATCTCCCACTGGTACGGGCTGTTGCTCTTGCGCTCGATGGTGGTCATGATGTCCGTCTGGCCGGCCACGGCCCGCATGACGGCCTCGTAGCCCGCCTGGTAGGCGTGCTCGTTGTCCACGTCGCTCATGCAGTACGCGAAGCAGCGCTGCAGGTTGCCCAGCTTGTCGGTGCGCACGCGGGTGCCGATGGCGTCCTCGACCATCTTGCCCAGCGCTTCGGCGACGCCGCCCAGACGGGCATGGCCGAACTCATCGAGCTTGTCGGAGGTCGTGGCGATCTCGCTGTCGGCGAACGTAAAGCCCTCGGAGACCGCGATCACCAGGTAGCCGTACTGCTTGTAGCAGGCTTCGCAGTCGGCCAGGAACTTGTCGGGGTTGACCTTGACCTCGGGCAGGTACACCAGGTGCGGGGCCATCCACTCCTCTTTGCGGCCGACGGCGGTGGCGCCGGTGAGCCAGCCGGCGTGGCGGCCCATGACCTCGACGATCTCGGCCTGGCCAAACGCCATGGCGTCGCGGGCGGCGAACTGCACGGCGGCTGCGGCATAGCGGGCCGCGCTGGCGAAGCCCGGGCAGCAGTCGGTCACGACCAGGTCGTTGTCAATCGTCTTGGGGATGCCAATCACGCGCATCTCCCAGTCCGACTTCTTGGCGAGCTCGGAGATCTGGTGGCAGGTGAGCTGGCTGTCATTGCCGCCGTTGTAGAAGAAGTAGCGGATGTTGTGGGCCTTGAAGACCTCCATGCAGCGTGCGACATCGGGGTCCTTGACCTTGAGGCGGCAGGTGCCCAGGGCGGCGGAGGGGACGTAGCGCATGGCCTCGATGACCTCGTCATCCTCGCGGAACAGGTCGAACAGCTTCTCGTTCATGACGCCCGAGACACCGTTGGCGGCGCCGAAGAACTGGTCAATGTCATCACACTTCTCGGCGGCCTGGACGGCGCCGACCATGCTGGCATTGATGACGATGCTGGGCCCGCCGGACTGGCCGATACAGGCGTTGCCTTTGAGCGACATAATGACATTCCTCCTGGGAATGGATTGGTGCAAGTGGGTGGCGTGGCGGTGGCTACGCAGAGAGCAGTTTATTATGCCGGGTGCCGCCAGTCAAGCGCACGAGTGCAACCGTCGGCGCTTTGCAGAATCACCCTCGCCGTGGCCTGGCAAGCGAAACAACCACGAAACCTCACGGCAATACACGTGCAACACTTCGCTGCCATACTCCTCGCCAGTGCCGTAGTCGCAGACTAGCGAGGAGGATGTCGTCATGAACCGCGTGAGAGTCCATGGAGCGGCCCTGGTGGCTGCCGCGCTCATCATTGCGATGCTGGGCGCGATGACGGGGGCCTGGGCCGGCGATCCGGCCGGCACAGCCACGGGCACGGCCGCCGATGTGACGGCCAAAGAGCCGGGCGCGCCCACCCCGGCGGAGGTGGCGGCCGATCTCGGCCACACCAAGATCGCCGTCAACTACGTGTGGCTGCTCATGGCGGGCTTCCTGGTCATGTTCATGCAGGCCGGCTTCGCCATGTTGGAGACGGGCTTCGTACGCTCGAAGAACGCCGTACATACCATGATGATGAACCTGATGATCTATGCCCTCGGGGTCATCGGCTTCTTCGTCCTGGGCTTCGGGTTCATGTTCGGGGGCGCTGGGCCGTTCGCCTCGCTGGCCGGCGGCGGCGGGCTGGCCCATGAGCTGACGATCACGCTCTTGGGCAAGCCTTTCGGCCTGCTCGGCTGGTCGGGCTTCGGGCTGGGCGGCGGCGCCTACGACGTCGCCGTGTTCGGGATGTTCCTGTTCCAGGTGGTCTTCATGGACGCCATGGCGACCATCCCCACCGGCGCGATGGCCGAGCGCTGGCGCTTCGCCAACTTCTGCCTCTACGGCCTGTGCGCCAGCACCATCATCTACCCTATCTTCGGCAACTGGGTCTGGGGCGGCGGCTGGCTGTCGAAGCTCGGCGCCAACTTCGGTCTGGGCAACGGCTACTGTGACTTCGCCGGCTCGAGCGTCGTGCATGCCGTCGGCGGCCTCACAGCGCTGGTCGGGGCCTGGCTGCTGGGCCCGCGGATCGGCAAGTTCGGGCCCGACGGCAAGCCGCGCGCCATCCCCGGCCATGACATCCCCATCGCCGTCCTGGGCGCCTATGTCCTGGCCTTCGGCTGGTTCGGGTTCAATGCCGGCAGCACGCTGGCCGGCGGGGACTTCCGCCTGGCCGTGGTCGCGGTCAACACCATGCTGGCCTCGTGCTCAGGCGCCCTGGCGGCCATGCTGTACATGCGCCGGGTCACGAGCAAGTTCGATGCCCCCATGTCCACCAACGGCTTCCTGGCCGGGCTGGTCGCCATCACCGCTCCGTGCGCCTTCGTCCCGGCGTGGGCGGCTCTGGTCATCGGCGCGGTCGCCGGCGTACTCGTTTGCGTGGTGGTCAGCTTCGTGGAGAGCAAGCTGCACGTGGACGACCCGGTCGGCGCGGTTGCCGTCCACGGCGCCAACGGCCTGTGGGGCTGCCTGGCGCTGGGGATCTTCGCCGATGGCACCTACGGCGCCGGCCTCAACGGCGTGGACCATGCCGTCCGTGGCCTGCTGTTCGGCGGCGCGGACCAGTTCCTCGCCCAGGCCATCGGCGTGCTGACCGTCTTTGTCTACACGCTGGTCATGGCCTTCGTCGTCCTAAAAGCCCTCAATGTCTTCGTCCCGATGCGCAGCCCGCGCGAGGACGAGGAGTCGGGCCTGGACGTGCCTGAGACCGGCACCGTCGCCTACCCCGACTTCGAGATCGCACACACTCTGTGAGGGAGCACCAACTATGAGACCTCTCGCACTGCTGATCGCCGCATGCTGCACCGCCGCCGTGGCCTGGGCCACGCCTTCGACGCTGGTGTGGATCCCGTCCTTGGACATCCAGTCGCACGGCACATGGCACCTGGGCGTGGACAGCTACTTCACCCCGACCGACGGCTACCGCTCGCCAACGGACGTCGGGCTGACCTACGGCTTCGCCAACGGCCGCGCCGAGGTGGGCGTGGACTACCTCGGCGGCCAGGACGATCCGTTCTTCCTGAACGCGAAGTTCCTGTTGGCGGCCGAGACGCCCAAGATCCCGGCCCTGGCGGTAGGTGTCTACAACATGGGCACCGAAGACGACGTGACGGACTACAACATGATCTACGCGCTGGCGGCCAAGACGTTCGGCCCGATGCGCGTGACAGCCGGCTACTGCCGCGGCAACGAGGACGCCCTGGGGACGGACGAAGACATGCTGCTCCTGGGCCTGGACGGCTACCTCACCAAGGACAAGAAGTGGTGGGGCGCAGTGGACTACCAGAGCGGCGAGAACGCCTTCGGCGCGCTTAGCGTCGGTGTCTCGTACGCGGTCGCCCCGAACGTGAATCTGCTCGTCGGCTATGACTTCTACAACGCCGACGGGGTGGACGACACGTTCACGACGCAACTGGATATCAACTTCTGACCGCCGCGTGGCGCGAGAAAGAGGTGAGCACTACCCATGAAGAAGGTCGAAGCGATCATCCGTCCCCAGAAGCTGGAGGAGGTCAAGCAGGCCCTCCATGAGATCGGCATCACAGGCATGACGATCAGTGAGGTCAAGGGCTTCGGACGGCAGAAGGGTCACACTGAGGTCTACCGCATGGCCGAGATGCGGATCGAGTTCGTGCCCAAGATCAAGCTGGAGCTGGTGGTGGATGACCGGCTGGCGCCGCAGGTGGTGGACACGATCTGCGAGCAGGCCCGCAACGGCGGCCAGATCGGCGCGGGGAAGATCTTCGTGTCGGCGCTGGAGGAAGTCGTCCGCATCCGCACCGGCGAACGCGGACCCGACGCCATCTGACTACACAGACGCGGCAACGTCGCGGGGACAGGCCCCATGGCCTGTCCCCGCGTGGTGTTCTCGGGCGCGCGACTGACCTGCTACAGCGGCCGTACCTTCCCCGCCAGATCCTCGGCAAAGGTCGGCGGCTTGAGGACCAGGCCGTTGCCCTGCGCGGTCACTTCCTGGGTGCCGACGACCTTGCCAGCGATGGTGTCCCAGTATTCGACCCGGTACTGCCCCGGGTTGAAGCCGTAGAGCGTCACGGTCGCGTCGTGGACCTGCCGGGCGTCGGGGATGGTCTCCGGCTTGGGCACGGACATGTTGTCGAACTGGTAGAGGTAGAACATCCCGCGCGTGCCGTTGCCCATCGCCCGGGCGTTGATGGTCGGGCCCTTCTCGCCCCGCTGCCGCTCCTCGGGCGTCGGTCGCCACTCGGGGATGCCGGGCGCCTCAATGGTAGCCCGCAAGGTCTGGTAGTTCTGGCCGCGGCGGTCTTCCCCGGCGTTGAAGGCGATCAGCCCCTGCTGGTACTCCCACAGCCGGTGCTCCCGCCAGGCTTCGTGGTACCAGAACTGCCCCGGGGCCGCCCCGGGAATCATGTTCGAGACCCACATGCCCAGGCGAAAGTCCAACTGCCACCGCTCGTAGCTGATGGGCAGCGACACGGTCTGCGGGCCGTACTCGATGAACAGGAAGGGCTTGTCGAACTGCTGGCGCGAGCGCCAGCCTTCATACATACCGATGTCCCGCCGCTTCCAGTAGGCGTCGGCCTGCACGTACTCGATCTCGGGCAGCGCGAACAGCTCCTGGCCGTAGCCGTACAGGCAGATGTGCGTGGCCACCAGGTGCTTCCAGGGGTCAATGCTCTTGAGGTAGGCGGCCATCTCCTGGTGCCAGGCCGCGACCTTGTCGCGCTGGTAGCCCTCAGTCAGGTCCACCTCGTTGACCATGTCCCAGGACATCAGGTTCTGGCTGTAGCCCCAGCGCGCCACGATGTAGCGGTAGCGCTGCTTGACCATCTCCTTGGCGCGCGGACTGGTGAAGAACATCGCCGGGCTGGCCACGAAGCCCCCGTTGCGCACCGAGTAGGGGTTGTACTCCCACTCGGCGTCGAACTTGTCGCGGCGCATCTGCCCGTGGCTGTTGAGCGTCAGCTCCAGCAGCAGGCCGGTCTTCTCCGCCAGGTCAAAGGCATAGTCCAGCCGCCAGGCATTGTACTGGGCGTAGTGGCCCACGCCGTCGAAGCGCGAGTGGTACTTGTCGCTCCACTCGATGCCCCCCCACCACGCGCACATCCACGTGCGCACGAAGTTGAGCCCGTGCTCGCGGAAGAGCTTGAAGTAGGCGTCGAAGTCGTAAGAGCCCTTCTGCTTCTCGGCCTGGTCGCCGCCGTCGCGCATGTTGATGCCGGTCGGGAACAGGTAGTCGCCGTTCTCGTACTCAAAGCACCGCGGGTCCTGCTTGCTGATCCGAACGTACCCGCGTGGGTCCACGGGGGCTGTGGCGACGAAGCTGCCGGGGTCGGACCGCGTCTCTCCCAGCGCGTCGCGCACCGTGACAGTATAGGTGTACTTGCCCTGCAGCCGCGGCGCGAAGCGCACCTTCCAGGAGGTGTGTCCGACCGGGATCAGCTTCTCGTACCCCTCCGGCGTCTGCGTGCGCTCGTAGGCCTGGTAGATGAACCCGGGGACGTGGACCGTCTGCCTGTCGGGGCCGGTGAAGTGCCCCTGCACGTCCACCACCTGCGGGTCATAGGGATTGCCATAGTCGCGCCTGAGGCTGAAGTTCAGTTCGAGCTTGCGGAACTGGGGTACACTGGCGGCGCTGGGGGTCACGGCCAACTTGTACGGCACCAGCTTCGGCTCACCCGAAGCGTACCGGCCCAGCGGCAGCTTCTCGCCGGTGAGCTGCACATTGTCCAGCCAGACCGTCCCACTCCACTTGCGGCGGGAGAAGACCCGGAGGCCGAACTCGCGGGGATAGTACAGGGCGCGCTCCCAGGCCCGCCGATGCCCGCCGGGCTTCCAGATGGTCGAGGTCGGCGAGATGTCCAGCTTGATGGTCGTCCACTTGCCCGGCTTCGGGCCGGGCAGCGGCTTGCCGGTCGTCGGCGAGCGGAAGGGCGCCGTCTGATACCAGTAGTACTGCTTGTCCTTCAGGTAGACCCACAGGTCGAACTCCTTGGGCACGCCTGCCGGGACGTACAGGTCGAAACTGAGCTGAGTGTAGCCGGTCCAGTCGTCCCAGGGCAGGTACGTCACCCCGAAGCTCTGAGGCAGCGAGCCGGTGATCGCGAGCGACCGGGCTCCGCTGCTGGCGCGAGCGCTGGTGGCCTGGACGCCTTTGGTGCCGGCATCAAGGGACGAGGCGACCCAGTCCTCATTCGCGCTCTCGCCCGCTTCGAAGTCCCAGCGCAGAGGGGGCAGGGCGAAGGCGGCGGTGGCGCAGGCCAGACAGATGGCGATCGCGATGGAACGTGAAAGGGTCACACAGTGCTCCTGTGGGTCCTGGGCCGGCTCGCGGGCGAGCCGGATCGGCGGGTTCTGCGTATTATGGCGGCTCAGGCCGGGCGTGTCCAGAGCCGACAGGGCCCCTGCCCGCCGTCGCTTGACGCTGCCGCCGCGCATCCTGTACAATCAGCTATCGTCACGCGCAGCGGCGCTGGTGGTGTCGTGCGCGGTCGTCTTGGACACAACACCGGCCTTCTGGCCGGTGTTCCACCCCGTCAGTGGGATGCCGGAGGGGCAGATGGACGTCATTCGCGTTATTCTGATGATCATCGCCACGATTAGTGGTGTCGCGCTCATTGCCGCTGTAGCCATGCAGACGAGCAAGGCCGAGAGCTTCTCGGCGGCCATGGGTGGGGGCAGCGGCGACACCTCGCGGTTCCGCAAGGGCAGCCGCGAGGAGATGCTGGATCGCCTCACCAAGTACTCGGCCATCGTCTGGATCAGTGCGTCGGCGCTGTACTACGTCGCCTACGCGATCAGCAGGTCGGGCTAGCAACCGCCTGCAAGCAGCCGGGGGCTGTCCTTGAACCACCTGTGGGCGCCATGGCGTATGAAATACGTGACCACCGCTGATGCCCAGGACGGCTGTGTCTTCTGTGCCCACGCGCAGCGGGACCGTGACGACGCCGGCAGTGTCCTCGCCCGTGCCCGCCACAACTTCGTCATCCTCAACGCCTTCCCCTACAACAGCGGCCACATGATGATCGTCCCGTACGAGCATCGCAGCGACTTCGCGGCCTTGCCGCCCGAGACGCTGCAGGAGATGATGGCTCTGGCGCAGGTGGCCGTCAACGTGCTGCAGCAGGAATTGCGCTGCGAGGGCGCGAATCTGGGACTAAACATCGGCAAGGCCGCCGGGGCCGGCATCAAGGACCACCTGCATCTGCACATCGTGCCGCGCTGGACCGGCGACACCAACTTCATGACGACCCTCGACGCGACCCGGGTCGTGCCGCAGTCGCTCGAGGAGACTTGGGCGCGCCTGGCGCCGTGCCTGCAGCGGGCCATCGGCGAGGCGGGCCTGGCCTGAACACGGGGGCGAGCCAGGGAACCAGCGCTGGCCCAGTGCTGTCTATCGTAGTGTGACTTCAGTGGACCCGTGCCGCATCTGCACCAGCCGTGGAAAGGGGTCACCAAACTCCATGCGCACCACTCCGTGGTTGATAGCCAGCCTCCTGCTCGTAGCGATGGCGACGCAGGCCTTCGCGCAGGGCGTGAGCATACTCTCGCCGACCAGCAACCAGACGCTCCGCGGCACCGTTCGCATCCAGGGCCAGAAGCCCGATCCGGATAGCGGCTGGATCTCCTACAAGTTTGACGGGCCCGGGCAGAAGGCCGAGTACGTCGCGGCCGTCTCCAAGCCCTTCGTCTTCTCCTGGGACACCCTGGCGCGCAAGGACGGCAAGCCGCTGTACCCCGATGGCACCTATACCATCACCGCCTCCGCCTGCAACCCGTCCGGCCAGGCCATGGGCAACGGCACCGTCAGCGTCACCGTCAACAACAGCCTGAGCGGCTTCGACGCCCCGTCCAGCGTGCGCCTGCGCATGAACTACAAGCGCGGCAATGAGTACAGCTACAAGATCGAGGGACGGCGCGAGGTCGCCCTCAAGCAGAGCAACCCCCTGCTGGACCCCGTTGTCAAGGAGCTCAACGTCACGCTGAAGGCCGAGTACGTGGACCGGGCGATGAACACCAGCAGTGGCGGCCCGGCCCTGATCCGCAAGCGGCCGGTGCAGGGCTGGACCCAGGTTGGCAAGGACACCAAGAGCATCGAGGGACTGGACAAGATCTACACGCTGACGGTGGAGCCCACCGGCAAGATCGAGCCCAAGCACAAGGGCGATCCCGACTTCAGCCTCGGCGAACTGACGATGGTGCTCCCCGACCGCGATCTGCGCGTGGGCGACACCTGGTCCGGGGACCTGTGGCTGATGCTGGATCCCGCCGCCGACCGCCGCCACAAGGTCAAGGCCCAGAACCGCCTTGACGGCTTCCAGTGGTACCACGGCGTCAAGGTGGCGCGCATTGTCAGCACCTTCTCAGAGAAGAAGACCGACCTCACCATCCACTTCAAGAACGGCCAGGCCAGCCTGGAGACGAGCTTCAAGGGCACCCGCTGCAGCTACTTCGCCTACGAGCAGGGGCGCTTCATCGGCATTGAGGACAGCATCGAGCACGAGTACGAGGTGGACGTGGCACAGGTGTCGGCAGCCCTGACCGGAGCCGGTTACGGCATGGGCATGGGGATGGGTGGCATGCCGGGCGCCGAAGGTATGGGCATGCCAGGGATGGCCGGGCCCGAGGGCATGGCGCCGGGGATGCCGGGGGCACCGGGGATGCCGGGTATGCCGGGCGCCATGGGCGCGCCGGGAATGCCTGCGGCGCCGGGAATGCCGGCCGCCCCCGGGATGCCGGCCGCACCGGGGATGCCGGGAGCCATGGGCGCCGCGCCGGGAATGCCGGGAATGCCGGGAATGCCGGGGATGCCGGGGATGTCCGGTGAGCCAGGCATGGGCGGCTATGGGTACCAGCAGATGATGCCCACCAAGATCAAGGCCAATGGCACGGTGACGCTCGCCGTGACTGAGCAAGGCCACTAGGGCAAGCACGGCAGGACGCCAGCACGCCCTACACGGACGACCCGCATGAAACACTCGTTCCACAACGGGGGCCGCTATGCAGCGGCCCCCTTTTGCCTGCTGCTGGTTCTGGTCTCGGCGGCCCGTCTGCCGGCCCAGCAGCCAACGCCGGTGCGCTTCGCAGCCTGGCGCGACCAGGGCGTCCGTCCCTTCGGCGCGGTCTCGGACCTACTGGCCACCTTCCACGAGGTCAACCCCGACGTACACGTCAACCTGAACTACGAGGACTGGTCGTTCGCGCGCGTGCGGCTCCGCTACTGGTTCGGCTCACACCGCCAGTATGCCCCGCATCTGACCATCCTGCCCGACATTTGGTTGTCCGCCTACGCCGACCAGTTGGTGCCGCTGGATGGCGTGCTCAGGCCGAAAGATACGGCCGGCTTCGTCCCTGCGCTGCTGGACCGCTGCCGCGTGAAGGGCCGTCTCGTCGGGCTGCCGTGGCTCGTGCGCTCGCGGGCCCTGTATGTCCGCACCGACCTGCTGGAGACGGCCAAGCTGAAGCCACCGCGCACGCTGGCGGAGCTACAGGCCGCGGCCATCGCCCTCGCCAAGCCGCCAGCGGTGTACGGCCTCGGGCTGGCGGCCGCTCAGGGGAGCGGCGCGCTCGATACCTTCCTGGACCTGCTGGACGCCCACGGAGGCACGCCGCTTGACAAGGACGGCAGGCTGCAGCTCCAGAGCAAGGAAGCGGAGGCGGCGCTGGGGTACTGGCTGGGCCTGCAGCAAGCACATGCGCTCCAGCCCGAGGGCCTGACCTGGACTGACGACGACCTGTGCGACGCGTTCGTCGCGGGCCATGTGGCGATGCTGGTCGCCGGGCCAGAGTTGGGCCAGCGCCTGCGCAAAGCGGCGCCGACACTCAAGTTCGGCACCGTGGCGCTGCCCACCGACCGCGCGTCAGACCTACCCGTCTCCGCCGAGGTGCTGGTGGCGCTGAGCAACGCCGGCGAGCCCGAGCCGGTCGGGCGCTTCATGCGCTTTATGGCGACCGCCGAGGCTCAACGCGCCATGACCTTCATGGGCGGCTTGCCCACGTACCAGTCCCACGTTGAGCGGGTGCGCGATGAGGAGGACGTGGCCCCGTTCGTGGCCGGGATGGAGCGTGCCCGGGGCCTGCCGATGCTGGAGACCGAGCCTGCCCAGCGCATCGTTGAGCGCGCCCTGTGGCTGTGCCTGAGCGGCCGGAGTACCCCGGCTGAGGCCCTCAAGACCGCCTCGACCGAGGAAGCCCAGAGGGTCTTCTAGGGCTTGCCGGAGCCGACTTCTGCGAACACGTCCGCGCGCGTGGGGACACGCGCGCCCACGCGACGCTCTCACCCCTACGCCTCCAGCCTTTCCCCCGTATCCAGCGCGCAGAACTGCACCTCTCCATCCACGACCGCCGCGCAGGTGGGGCGCGCCAGCCGGGCGTCTTGCGCCAGGGGATAGGTCGTCGTTCCGGGGTTCACGTGCAGCAAAGAGCCATGGCGGGCTGCACAGGGCACGTGCAGGTGGGCGGTCACCACCAGGTCTACGCCCCACTGCTGGGCCTGCTCGAGGGTCTTGTCCAACGGCACGCGGTGCCCGTGCGTGGCCAGCAGCCGCTGCCCCTCCACCTGCGCGAAGACATAGGGCGCCTGGATCGGCGCACGTACGAACAGGGCGTCCACCTCGGAGTCGGCGTTGCCCTGGGTGATGAGCAGCGGCACGGGGCAGGCGTTGAGAGCCTCGGCCAGTGCGCGCGGGTTGTAGTCCGGCGCCGGATCGAAGCGCGGCCCATGGTACAGCAGGTCGCCGCAGTGGACGATGAGGTCACTGTCGTGCAGGAACTCCCAGGCGCGGCGCCAGCCGTCCAGGTTCCCGTGCGTGTCGGCGATGAGACCAATCTTCATGGGGCCACCTCCTGAGCGCCACGGCGCTCTGCTAGAGGCGATTTCGCGCGGCCGGGGGATGAGTCCTGCGCCGAGCGGCAGGTTGGCGCACGCCAGGCGGCGAAGCCGCAGACGGAAGCGATGACAGGGATGGTGACAGCGCATGAGCGATGAGATGGTGATCCGCCCGGCTCGCGCCGAGGACATCGCGGCGGTGTGCGAGTTGGCGGAGCTGGCCTGGCAGCCGGTCTATGCCGAGTTCCGGCGGCGGCTGGGCGACCGCCTCGACAGCCGCCTGCGGCCGCAGGTCAAGGGCCTCAAGGAGGCCCAGGTGCGCCAGGCCTTTGAGCAACGCCCCGACAGCATGATCGTGACCGAGATCGGCGGGCGGATCGCAGCCTTCGCGACGTTCTACGTCGTGGAGCCACAGAAGAAGATCGGCGAGATCGGCAACAACGCCGTGCATCCGGACTTCCAGGGCCGGGGGATCGCCCGCAAGCAGTACGAGCGCATCTTCGAGGAGTTGCGCAAGCTGGGCATGGAGTACGTCCGCGTCACCACCGGCCTCGACGACGCCCACGCCCCAGCCCGCAGAGCCTACGAGGCCGTAGGCTTCGACCGCCAGCTCCCGGTGGTTACATACTACCGGGAGTTGTAGACGGCCGGAGGCGCCCGAGACGCGGCTTCGCACAGGCGGGGGCGGCAGCCCTTGTCGCTCCCATGCCACCCCCACCCCGCAGGTTCGCCCCGCGCCTGCAAGGAACTACCCTCTCTGCCCGTCACGAAAGGACACGATACCCCCATGCGCAAGATCGTCTTCATCGGCGCCGGCAGCGGCTTCGGCCAACGACTGTGCCACGACATCCTGGCCCACGAGGACCTGCAGGACTGCCACCTGGCGCTCGTGGACATCAACGAGCGCCGGCTGGAGGCCGTCACCGACTGTGTCGAGCAGCTCATTGAGAAGCATGACCTGCCCGCGACGGTCGAGGCGACCGCGGACCGCGAGGAAGTCATGGAAGCGGCGGACTATGTCATCATCGCGGTGGCCATCGGCGGCCCGGCGTACGACGGTGTGCCCTACTACCATGAGATCAATATCCCCAAGCAGTATGGGATCTACCAAGAGGTCGCCGACACGGTCGGCCCCGGCGGCGTGTTCCGCACCTTGCGCTCCGCGCCGGAAATGATGGCCATCGCCCGAGATGTCCAGCGCTTCTGCCCCAACGCCCTGGTGCTCAACTACACCAACCCCATGGCGGCGGTCACGTGGGTGATGAACGAGGCCGCGCCGATCAGGCTGGTCGGCCTGTGCCACTCGGTCCAGGGCACGGCCGGGCAGCTTGCCGGTTACATGGGCGTGCCGCATGGCGAGTTGCGCTACTGGGTCGCGGGCATCAATCACATGTCATGGTTCCTGGAGCTCAAGCGCCACGGCCAGGACATGTACCCACGGCTGCGCCAGGTCATGGACGACCCCGAGATCTGGAAGAAGGACTCGGTGCGCTTCGAGATCCTGCGGCACTTCGACTACTTTGTCACCGAGTCCACCCGCCACATGTCCGAATACGTCCCGTACTTCCGCAAGACCCGCGAGCAGATGGAGCAGCTCGGACTGCAGCTTCGCCAGCCCAACGAGGTAGCCGTGGATCACCGCTGGGAATGGCTGCAGGACATCAAGCAGCAGCTCATGGAGAGCGAGGAGCACCAGCTGAAGCCCTCCGGCGAGTATGCCTCGCACATCATCCACGCCATCGAGACCAACCAGCCCTTCCGCTTCAACGGCAATGTCATCAATGGCGGGCTCATCAGCAACCTCCCGCCGGAGTGCTGTGTCGAGGTGCCCTGCCTCGTGGATGGCACGGGCGTGCGGCCCTGCGCCGTCGGGGCCCTGCCGACGCACCTGGCGGCGCTGAACATGACCAACGTCGCGGTGCAGAAGCTCATGGTCGAGGCGTGCCTGGAGAAGAGCCGCCAGAAGGCCTACTACGCCACGGCCCTCGACCCGCTGACCGCCGGCCAGTGCAACCTCGACCAGATCCGCGCCATGTTCGATGAGATGTGGGAGGCGGAACAGCCCTGGCTACAGGAGTACAGGTGATGCGCCGTCTCGTCTGTCTGGTCGCCCTGCTGCCGGCCCTGGCCTGCGCGCAACAGGTGAAGTGGGACTTCGCCGACGGCAAGCTGACCTGGCAGCCCCGCACGCCCGGCGTCAAGCTGGAACTCACCGCCGACATGAAGACCCCCGGCGGCAAGCCCTCCCTACACGTCGCGGGGTCGGAGGCGAGCAACTGGAACTATGCCGTCTCGGATACCCACCCGATGGCGGTCGGGCAGGCCTACCGCCTGTCACTGTGGATGTGCGCCAAGAGCCTGGGCGAGGGCACGCAGGCCCCCAGCGTCAAGTGCGAGTTCGTCGGCGACGAGCCCGGCAACATCGGCCGCGTGACGACCGAGGCGTATGACACCGCCAGGCTTGGCCAATGGCAGAGGCTGAGCGTCGAGTTCCGCGCCCCGCAGCAGACCGCCAGGTTCTGGTTGGCGGTCGAGAAGGGCGCCAACACGCCGATGGCGGTGGACCTGTACCTGGGCGAGGTGCTCGTGGAGCCGATCCAGGAACTGACGATCATCCGGCAGTACGTCCTCGACCCGCTGCCCGCCCCGCTGCAGCAGCGCCGGGGCGTCCACCCGCGGCTCTATCTCGATGCCGCCGGCGTCGCCAGGCTGCGCGAGGCTGTGAAGACGACGCACGCCGCCCAGTGGCAGAGGCTGCAGGCGCTCGCCGAACGCCTCGTGAAGAGCGGGCCACCGCAGTACATCGAGCGTGACAAGTACAGTGGCGATGAGCAGCTCTGGCAGCGCGAGGTAGGCAACGCCATGCCCACGCTGGCCCTCGTGTGGCTCGTGACGCAGGACAAGCAGTACCTCGACAGCGCCCGGGCCTGGGCGCTGGCTTCGTGCAGCTACCCGACGTGGGGCCTGGGGCGCATTGACGGCATGGACCTCGCGACCGGCCACCAGCTCTTCGGGTTGGGCCTCGTCTATGACTGGTGCTATGCCGACCTGGGCGACGAAGCCCGGCGGACGATTCGCGACACGCTGCAGAAGCGCGCCGGGCGGATGTACGAGGCGGCGGCGTCCGGGGAGGCGTGGTGGCAGAAGTCGTACCTGCAGAACCACCTGTGGGTCAACGCCTGCGGCATGGCGGTGGCCGGGCTGGCGGTGTATGACGAGCTGCCCGAGGCGACGCGCTGGATCGGCCTGCCGCTGGACAAGTTCAAGCGCACGATGCAGACGCTCGGCTCCGACGGCGCCAGCCACGAGGGCGTCGGTTACTGGCAGTACGGCGTCGAGTACATGCTCAAGTTCATGGAACTGGCGCGCAGCCTGCTGGAGTGCGACCTGTTCGACCACCCGTGGTGGCGGAACACCGCCAGCTATGCGCTCTACCTGCAGCTGCCGCGCCAGGCGTGGACGAGCCGCAGCAACATCGTGGACCTCGCCGACTGCCCGCGCGGGAACTGGTACGGGCCGGACTACCTGCTGTGGAAGCTGGCCCACGAGTACCACTTCGAGGTAGCGCAGTGGCAGGCGAATGAGGAGGCCGCCGCCAACATCACCGCCGGCGGTGCACCGTGGCTGAACCTGCTATGGTATGACCCGCAGATCCAGGCTATTGCGCCCTCCGCCGGCTTGCCGACGCTGATGCACTTCACTGATCTGGGGATCGTGTCGGCGCGCACGGACTGGACCGGCAACGAGCCGCTGTTGGTGTTCAAGAGCGGGCCGTTCCTGGGGCACGAGGCCGTCAAGAAGCTGAGCTATGACGCGGGCGGCGGGCACGTCCATCCGGACGCCAACCACTTTGTGCTCTTCGGCAGCGGCGAGTGGCTCATCAAGGACGATGGCTACGCAGACAAGCGGACCGGGCAACACAACACGCTGCTGGTGGACGGCCAGGGCCAAACCGGGGAGGGCAAGTGGTTCAGCGGCGCGAGTACTCTGCGCCAGGGCGACCAGCCGACGATCTTCAGAATCCGCCGGTGGCCGGGCATTGACTGGATCGGCGGACGGGCGCAGGCCGCGTACCCGCAGAGGCTAGGCCTCAAGCGCTTCCGCCGACACCTGATCTTCTTCAAGCCTGACGCGCTGGTCGTGGTGGACGACATCGAGTGCGACGCGCCACGGGCGCTGGAGCTGCGGTTCCACCCGGAGCAGCAGCAGGCCGAGCAGGACGGGGGCGCGTTCATCTGTCGGGGCAAGACCTCGACTCTGCGCATCCAGCCGCTAACGACCGAGGGCGTGCAGGTCGCGGCGGAGGTCGTTGAGGGGCAGGACCGCAACGAGAAGCCGCTGCCGATGTTCACCATTGGCCTGCGCGCGCAACAGCAGCGCTGGCGCAATGCCACGGCGCTCAGTTGGTGCGCCGCGGGGAAGGCGCCTCAGCCCATCACCATGCAGGTCGACGGGGACCTGTGGCGGTTCATCGCGTTCGGCAAGTCGGCCACATTCGACTGGAGCAAGGACGAAGTCATCGTACCGTGAGGGTGATCGCCAATGAGCAAGAGCCTGTGGGAGCCTGATTTCAGCCGCATACTGACGGTCCTGTACCGCACTGGCGAGCCGGACCGAGTACCGTTCTTCGAGCTGTTCCACGATGCCGAGGTCCTCGTCGGGGTCATGGGCGGGCCGCCGCCGTCCGACCCCGACGCCTACCGCCGCTGGCGCCTGGAGTTCTTCACCAAGCTCAACTACGACTACATGAACGCCTACCACACGGTGAGCTTCCCCGAGGTGCCGACGCTCCTGTCGGACGACACCGCCGCTGAGCAGAGCCGCGGCCAGCGCGGCTGGGAAGACGAGCACCACGGCCCCATCGGCAGTTGGGACGACTTCGAGCGCTACCAGTGGCCGACGGTCAGCGACAGCGACTTCGCCGACATCGAGGCCTGCGCGGCCATCCTGCCCGACGGCATGAAGGTCACCGTTACGCTGCCCGGCGGGGTGCTCGAGAACCTCATCCGCCTGATCGGCTACGAGCCGCTGTGCTATGCGCTGGTCGAGCAGCCCGACCTGGTACAGGCGGTCGTGGACAAGATCGGCGAGACCGAGCTGACGATGTACCGGGCGCTCTGCCAGTTCGAGCATGTCGGCCTGGTCTGGCTCAACGACGACCTGGGCTTCAAG
This sequence comes from bacterium, assembly GCA_021372615.1. Classification (NCBI taxonomy): domain Bacteria; species bacterium. Next base: position 74,003 of record JAJFUB010000043.1, read on the forward strand.
ACCCAGACGATGATCGGCCCGCACCACCTGCGCCAGTATGTCTTCCCCTGGCACCAGCGCCTCGTGCAGTACGCCCACGACCACGGCAAGCCTGTGGTGCTGCACGCCTGCGGCAATCTCCGCGAGGTCATGGAGGACCTCATCGAGTTCTGCCACTTCGACGCCAAGCACTCGTTCGAGGATGTCATCCAGCCGGTCGCGGAGTTCAAGCACCAGTACGGCACCCGCATCTCGGCGATGGGCGGGATTGACGTGGATGTGCTGGCGCGGCTGGACGAGGAACAAGTGCGGCGCTACGTGCGCCGGACGATCGAGGAGACGGCCCCGGGCGGGGGCTGGGCCCTCGGCTCGGGCAATACCCTCGCCAACTACATCCCGCTGCGCAACTTCCTGGCGATGCTGGACGAGGGCCGGCAGGCCGGGGTGTACACCCACTGAGGTCTGGGTACGTAGGCAAACACTCAGGCCGTGGGGCCCGCCGCACACGACGCGGCACCCACGGCCTGTTTCCGTATCTGCACATACCTCAGTGAGCGACGACGTCCCTCACGCCCACGTCTCGCGGAGCCACTCCCCGGCCAGGTCCATCCACGTCGCCACATGCGGGAAGTCGGGGGCGAGACCCAGGCCGTGCCGGCCCGAGCGGTAGACATGCAACTCGAACGGCACGCCATTGGCCGCGCAGGCCTCCGCGAACATGAGGCTGTTCATCACCGGCACGCCGCCGTCGTCGGCGGTATGCCACAGGAACGTGGGTGGCGTATCCGGCGTCACCCGCAGCTCGTTGCAGAACTCCCTGACCAGCTCCCCGGGTGCGTCCTCACCCAGCAGGTTCAGACACGAGCCCCGGTGCCCATGCGGACCGAAGCTGATGACCGCATAGCACAGGAAGAGCGCATCGGGGCGGCAACTGAGCCGGTCCACCGGGTCGGCCGCCGCCGCGTCACCGGCGTCGTAGTGCGTGCCGGCCGAGGCCGCCAGATGCCCGCCTGCCGAGAACCCCAGCACCGCGACCCTCCCCTCCGGCGTGTGCGCCCGGGCCGTCCGCACTGCCCGCTGCGCATCCAGCAGCGGGTGCGGGTGGCGGTAGGGCGCCACGCGGTAGTCGAGCACGTAGGCCGAGAAGCCGCGCGCATTGAAGGCCTCGGCGATGGGCCCGCTCTCATGCGGCGCCCGGTGGCTGTAGCCGCCGCCGGGGAAGACGATGACGCTGTCGGCCACGCCGGGCAGCAGGTACGGCGTCAGCGTCGGCGCGAAGGGCGTCTCGGCGGTCTCCATCCCCGGCGCCCCGTCGGGCCAGAGCGGCTGCGGCTCGTGATTCACGAACTCCTTCATGGCTTCTCCTCACTGCCTTTGTGTTCGCATTCCCCGCCAAAGGGACAGCCGGCGCACGAGTCAGCGTCACAGGCACGGCGGCCCGACAGGTTGCGGACGATCTGACGAACGGCATACGCGGCCGCGAGGGCCACGATGACGCCAACCAGGATATCTTGCCACATGTACTCCCCCACCTCCTGCCTGTAGTGGCGCGGTTCGTCACGCCCGGCGCAATCAACTGCGCCCCTACAGCAAAGTGCCGACCCGATAGACGATGAAGCTCACAACCCAGGCCAGCACACACGTATAGCCCACGGCGAAGGCCGTCCACTGCCACGAACAGGTCTCCCTGTAGATCGCGGCAATCGTGGAAGCGCACGGGATGTAGATCAGCACGAAGACCATCAGCGTGAGCGCCACCACCGGGTTGAACATCGGGTCGCGCCGCAGGGCGTCACGCAGCTCCGGGGACTCCTCGTCGCTGTCGCCCAGGCTGTAGACGGTGGCCAGGGTTGAGACGACGATCTCCTTGGCGGCCAGTCCGGCCACAAGGGCCGTCCCGACGCGGTAGTCAAAGCCGAGCGGCCGCAGTGCCGGCTCGAGGGCCCGCCCGATGCGCCCGGCGTAGCTGTGGGAGATCCTGCCCTGGGCCTGCTGCGCCGCGGACAGGTGCGGATCGGGCGGCAGCATGGGATGACTGAGCAGGAACCACATGCAGATGGACATCGCCAGGATCGTCGTCCCGGCCTTCTTGACATACATCCACCCGCGCTCCCACATGTGCACGGCCGTGCCCTTCAGGGTCGGCCAGCGGTACGGCGGCAGCTCCATGACGAAGGGCCGGCTGGGGCCGACCAACAGGAACTTGCTGAACAGCCGCGCCATGAGCAACGCCAGCAGCACCCCCAGCGCATAGACCCCGAAGATGACCTTGCCCGCCATGGCTGTGGGGAAGAACGCCCCGGCCAGGAGGATGTACACCGGTAGGCGCGCCCCGCAGCTCATCAGCGGCGTCACTAGGATCGTCACCAGCCGCTCCCGCGGGCTCTCCAACATGCGCGTCGAGAGCACCGCCGGAACCGTGCATCCGAAGCCGATGAGCATCGAGATGAAGCTCTTGCCGTGCAGGCCCACCTGGTGCATGACGCGGTCCACCACGAACGCCGCCCGCGCCATGTAGCCGCTGTCCTCCAGGAACGAGATGGCCAGGAACAGCAACAGGATGTTGGGCAGGAAGACCAGCACACCGCCGACCCCGCCGATGATGCCGTCCGCCAGCAGGGACTGCAGTTGCCCCGGCGGCAGCGCGCTCCGCACCTCGCCGCCCAGCCAGACGAAGAGCGTGTCCAGCCAGCCCATGAGCGGGTTGCCCAGGTGGAAGACCAGCTCGAACATCGCCCACATGAACAGGAAGAAGATGGGCAGGCCGATGACGCGGTTGGCGACGATGGCATCCACGCGCTCGGACCAGTCGGCCCGGCGCAGATGCACTTCGGTGACGGCCTCGCGGCAGGCGCCGCTGACGAACCCGTAGCGGCGGTCGGCCAGCGCCACCTCCGCGTCGTCGCCGACAATCTGCTGCAGGTGACGCCGCGCCTCGTCGGCCAGGGCCAGCACTTCCCGCCCGGCCTCCCCGTGCGCCCTCACGCGCCCGTGCACTTGCTCGTCATTCTCCAGCAGCTTGATGGCCAGCCAACGCGCTGACAGCACCGTGTCCAGGCGCCGCCGCTGGATCTCCTCGGCAAGCTGCGCGATATGCGGCTCCAGCTCCGGGCCGAAGCTCAGGTCCACCCGCCGCTGTGGCCCTTCGTCGGCGGCCCGGATCACCGCCCGCATCAGGTCGTCGAGGCCCTGGCCGCGCCGCGCCACGATGGGCACGACCGGCAGGCCGAGCAGATCGGACAGCAGCGGCACGTCAATGTGCTTGCCGCGTGCCTCGGCCGTGTCCATCATGTTCAGCGCCACCACCACCGGCACGCCCAGCTCGATGAACATGCTGGTCAGGCACAGGTTGCGCTCGAGGTTCGAGGCGTCCACGATGTCCACGATGACATCCGGCCGCTCCTCGATGACGAAGTCGCGGGCCACGATCTCCTCGACCGAGTAAGCGCTGAGACTGTACGTGCCGGGCAGGTCCACGATGTGCAACCGCCGGCCGCCGAACTCGCGCTGGCCTTCCTTCTTCTCGACGGTGACGCCGGGGTAGTTGCCGACATGCTGCCGCGCGCCGGTCAGCTCATTGAAGACCGTCGTCTTGCCCGAATTGGGGTTCCCCGCCAGGGCGACGACCAGGCGGGGCGGAGAGGCTTCAGATGTGGGGGGGGATGGTGCCATGGAGCAAAGAGGCTTCCCGCGCTGCCTGCTAGAGTAGCCGCACGACCACGTCATCGGCGAGGTTGTGGCCGATGTCGGTCCGCACCTCGCCGACCATAAGGGCGATCCGCTGGTGCCCTGGCGGCCGCTCCAGGACCGTCAGTTCCACGCCGGGAGCCAGGCCCTGGCCCGCCAGGCGGCGCTGGCGGCCGGCCCCGCCACGGATCGACACGAGCTGTACGCGTCGTCCAGCCCTCACTTGCGACAGCGGCTGCTCGACGATCTGCACGCGGATGTTGACGGCCTCGCTGCGCCGCAGGGTCAGGTGGTAGTCGAGCAGCATGATCTCGATAGGGTCGCCCAGCGGCGCCAGGCGCTCCACCCGCACCTCCGCCCCCGGTCGCAGCCCCATGTCCAGCAGCCGCCGCCGAATGGGCCCCTCCCCGCACACGCGCACGATCACCGCTGCCGAACCGGGTGCCACCTCGTCGAGTGTGACGTCCTCGGACGCCGCTGCAGCAGCAGCGGCCACTGCCTCGGGAGCCACCTCACAGATCGCGGCCTGCTCCAGGTGCGCCTGCCATTGCGCGTGGACGCTCTCGTTCTCCTGCATGAACCGCGTCAGCAGCCGCAAGCGCTCGAGCGCCTCGGAGCTGAGCGCGTGCTCGAGCCGGCACGCCTCGTCCCCGGCCTGCTCGGGCGCCAGCAGCATCACCCGCTGCAACAGGTCCACGATGGCCGTGTGCCGATCGTGGACTTGCTCGGCCAGTTGGCGCCCCTCCTCGGTCAGCGTGGCATAGCCGTAGGCCTCATGCTCCACGAGGCCGCGACCCGCCAGGGTCTTGAGCGCCCCGCTCACCGTGGGCATCTTCACCCCGAGCTGCCGGGCGATGTCGCGCACTCGGGCCACCTGGTGGGTCGCCTGGAGCTGGTAGATCGTCTCCAGGTAGTCCTCCATGGTGGCGGACAAGCCGGCGGCGCCGAGCTCGAGCATAGTTGGCACGCTCCAAATAAGTTAGGACATGCTAACTTCTACGACCAGCAGTATAGCCTCCCGCGTGCTAGCGTGTCAAGCGCGCACGCGCAGGGGGTGCAACCTGGGATTGTCGGTAGACGAGGGCGTGCCAGGGCGGGGTGTCGGCGAAGCCGACACCCCGCCCGGGTTACTCTTGA
>JAJFUB010000044.1 GCA_021372615.1 bacterium
TATGGCGGGCTGGACGCCCGCACTACCCCCCTCCTGATATCCCGCTTCTCGCCTCGCCGTCCCCGGTTCCCGAATCCCGAGACCCGAATCCCCAGTCCCGGCCCCCCCTACTCGCTCTCCCCGTGGAAGATGCGTGTGTACTCTGAGCGGAGTGCGCTCTGCTTCTCCAGGTACTCCGTCCAGCCGCTCTCGGGCTGCAGGAGAGGCAGCGTGGTCAGCGCCGGCCAGCCCTGCGGCGCCGGGACATCACTGCGGGTCGGGTAGGCGCCCGACAGGTCACGCAGGGCAGCCTGGCCTTCCGGGGACAGCGTGTAGTTGACGAGCAGGCGGGCAGCATTGCGGTGCGGGGCACGGCTGAGGATCGCCACGGGCCCGATGATGAGCGGCACGCCGTCCTTGGCCAACACCGTGCGGGGTTCATGCGCTGCCCCGGCGCTGCCCGGGAGCCGGCCGGTCATGATGCCGGCGGCGACCAGGATCTCGCCGGCGCGCACGGCATCCAGCAACTCGTCCTCCGTCTTGTAGATGCGGGGCTTGAGCCGAGACAGCTGCTGCCAGTAGTCCACCCCGTACCGCTCGCGTAGGAAGTAGTACTGCGCATAGGCCGAGCCGGCGGTCTGCGCGTCCTTCAGGCCGATCTTGCCCTTCCAGCGCGGCTGCAGGAGGTCGCGCCAGTGCTGCGGGGCCTTGGCGACCGCCAGGCGCTTGGGGTCGTATGCAAGGCCGACCGTGACCAGGCGTGCCGCGGTCCAATAGCCGGGGTCCTTGTACTCCGGCGGCACCGCTGTGCCCTCGGGGGGCTCGTAGTAGAACAGCTCACCGCGCTGGCGCAAGGCCACGAAGATTGCCGGGTCGAGCACGTGCAGGACATCCGCGTCCGGCTGGCCGGACATGATCCCCTTCTGCACGCGCTCGGCCAGGTCGAAGGTGCCGCCGCGCACGAGCCGCACGCGCACGCCCGGGTACTTTGCTTCGAACTTCGCCACGAACTTCTCGGCCTGCTGGGCCGTGATCGAGGTGTACCAGGTGACTTCACCCTCGCTGCGGGCGAGCGTCAGCAAGTCGTCAGCGCCAGGCGGGGTGCGCGCCTCTCCCCCACCTCGATCGGTGACAGTGACCTGGATCTCCTCGTTGTTGTCGCGCGGACAGCCGCACAGCAGCAACGCCGCGGCGGCAACCAGCACAAGACCATTGTGAAGCGGACCGTTGTGGTTCATCTCAGGTATCGTTTCGCGAACCGCCGGGATGTTCCTGCCTAAAGTGGCGGGCGAGCAGCACGCCGACTGCTAGTCGAACAGGGGCACGTCCAGCCACCGACTGCCCTGCATGGCCGACTGGTGCGCGATCAGGCCGGGCACCGTGAGGTCCATGGCCCGCGATTCGTCCAGCGGCGGCTTGCGCCCGGCCTCCAGCGCCGTCAGGAAGTCGTGCACGAGGGCCCACTCCGCCGTCCCGTGGCCGCCGGCGCGGGCCTCCTCGGGCAGCGAGGTGTCCACCGTCGTGACCTCGATCTCCTGCGCCTCACTCATCTCGCCCTCGACATAGAGCAGCCCCGGGCCGGGGATGCCCCGGCGGCCCGACTCGACCGCGCCCCGGGTGCCCTGCAGCGAGTAGTAGTGGTACGCCGGGTGGCGCGGCGCGACCGAACTGCGCAGCAGCTTGATGACCGCGCCCTGCTGCGTCTCGAACAGGGCCACCTGGATGTCAATGCCGCCGATGCCGCCCTCGGGCAGGATACGGTGGCTGTTCCCGGCCCCACAGGCGCGCACGATGCGATCCCCGGTGATCTCGAGCATGGGCCCGAGCGAGTGCGAGCAGTAGTGCAGCGGCGCGCGCTGGGCCCGCCAGCGCTGCGTCTGCGTCGTCGGGTCATAGACCAGCGAGCGGATGTCGTGGATGTATTCACACTCGCCGTAGACGATCTCGCCGAGACGCCCGAACTGCACCCACTCCCGCCATCGGGGCACGAAGGGCCAGTAGCAGCAGTTTTCGGCGAGCATGTAGCAGCGGCCGGTGCGGCGGACCGTCTCGAAGAGGTGGGCGCAGTCCTCCACGGTGGAGGCGGCGGTGACCTCGCTCAGCACGTGCTTGCCGCCCTCCAGGGCCGCGATGGCCTGCTGCGCATGCAACGGGATGGGGGTGCCCAGGAAGACAAGGTCGAGGTCGGTGGCGACGAAGTCGCCGTAGTCGGTGAAGCAGCGGTCGTCAGGCAGCGACAGTTCCTGCTGGAAGCGCGAGAGAGCCTGTTCGTTGGCGTCACAGCAGGCCACGACCTCGCAGCGCGGATCGTGAGCAAAGACCTGGCCATAGCCGGAGCCGCGACCGACGCCGACGAGGCCGATACGGAAGACTGACATGAGCATCATCCTTTGGTGGGATAGCCCGAGAGTGTTCTGCGCCGATTCCCCGAATCCTCCGGCAGGTGGACGAGCGGAGTCCGCCGAATCGTCCAACTATCTTACCACCGACAAAGGGGTCATCCTCAATGAGTGCGCAACGACGTGTGCCGATCGCCCTGGAGCTCTATTCTGTCCGTGAAGCCATGAAGGAGGACTTGCCGGGGACCCTCAAGAAGGTCGCCCAGATGGGCTACGAGGGCGTGGAGTTCGCCGGGTTCTACGACTACTCCGCCGCCGACCTCCGCAAGATCCTCGACGACAATGGCCTGGTGTGCTGCGGCGCGCACCTGGGCATCAATACGCTCCTGGGCGACGAGCTGGAGAAGACCGCCGAGTTCAACTGGACGCTCGGCAACCCGTACCTGATCTGCCCCGGTCTGCCCGGCGACTACACCGGCAGCCGCGCCAACTGGCAGAAGACCGCTGAAGTGTTCAATGACATCAGCGGCAAGTGCCGCAAGATGAACTGCTGGGTCGGCTACCACAACCACCACAGCGAGTTCACCGAACTGGACGGCGAGCTGCCGTGGGACACGTTCTTTGGCGGCACGGCCTATGATGTGGTCATGCAGCTCGACACCGGGAACGCGCTGCGCGGCGGCTCGCACGTGGGGCAGTTCGTGGAGCGCTACCCGTACCGAGCGCTGACCGTACACCTGAAGCCGTACTCGATGGAGGCCGGCAAGGACGACCCGAATCTGGGCTACAAGCCCGTCATCGGCGACGACAGCATCCCATGGCCCGAGTTGTTCGGCCAGCTCGAGGACTTCGGTGGCGTCCGCTGGTACATCGTGGAGTATGAGAGCGACCTGTATCCGCCACTGCAGGCCGTTGAGGTCTGCCTGCAGCGACTCAAGGAGATGGGCAAGTAGGACCATGGGGGGCACGGGCCGGGGCGAGCGTTTGGCGCCGCCCCGGTCGTGCGCCGTTCATCCCGCCGTGGAGGTGATCCGCATGCGCCGAGGCTTCACTCTGATTGAGCTTCTGGTCGTCATCGCCATCATCGCGATCCTGGCAGCGATTCTCTTCCCCGTGTTCGCCAAGGCACGCGAGAAGGCGCGGCAGTCGAGCTGTCTGTCGAACTGCAAGCAGCAGGGCCTGGCCGTGATGCAGTACGCGCAGGACTACGACGAGCGCTACCCGGTGCACTGCCGTGCCGGCTTCCCCGCCGGCTCGCCGGGTGACGATTACTCGTGGGCCACGCAGGTCATGCCGTACGCCAAGAACGACCAGATGTTCCTGTGCCCCAGCGTCAGTTGGATGAACCGCACCCGGCTGTGCGGCGGGTATGGCTACAACATGGACAAGTGCGACTGGGTCTCGATGGGCACGGTGCTCTACCCGGCCTCTACGATCATCATCTCCGAGACGGTCAACAACAAGTGGATCGGTGACTGGCCGACCATTGACCAGGTCGTGACCGGCCTGGCCAGCCGCCACAACGAGGGCGCCAACAATGTCTTCGTGGACGGCCATGCCAAGTGGATGAGCTACCAGGTTCTGGCCTCGCCAAGCAACTACACCATCTACTGGACGGGGGCCACTGCGCAGTGAGACCGGCGCTGCTTCCTGCGCTGCTGACGGTGTCTGTGTTAGTCACCCATGGTGCGACGGGCTGGTCTCAGCCCGTCGCGCCGCTTCCGCTCGCCCAGGCGAAGCTCATCGCCGACCGCGGCGACTGGGGCAGCGCCGTGGCAGTGCCGCAGCTCGCGGACGGGAAGCAGGAGACGATCTGGACCTCCGGGGCCATGGACCTGCGTGTGTCCCCCGCCAACCTGTTCGTGCTCCTCCCCGCGCCCGTAGCAGTGGGCGCGCTGGAGCTGGACACCGTCTTCTCCAAGAACGCCTGGCGCGTGACGGACTTCGAGGTCTACGGGCGCGTCGGCAGGGACTGGGCTCTGATCGGCAAAGTGGCCGGAGGGAAACAGGCTACGCTGCGGGCCGACCTGCAGCCCACGCCGGTGCAGACACTCCGCCTTCGCCTGCGCGACAATGAGCGTGAGGGGCACTCGTGGGCCGTCGTCACCGAGCTGCGCCTCTACGTCCCCGGCGCCGCAGGCGGGGCACAAGCCCCCACCCTACGGGCGGCGCCGGTCCCCGATGAGACGGCGGGCGAGCGCATGTTCGTCGCGGCGGCACTGGGCGAGCTGCCCAGCATCCCGCGGACGACCTTCGACTCGAAGCTGGGGTACCTGCACTATGCCCGCAGCTTCCTGGACACGATGCTCAGGGCGGGGACGGACGTGTATGGGAACGTCAAGAGCCCCATGTTCGTCAGCCTCCTCATGCTGGACAGCAGGCAGCACCCGCAGAGTGTCATTCCCTCGATGCCCGGCCAGCGCATCGGGGACCGGGCGCTGTTCGGAGGCAACCTGCAGCACGATGTGCCGCTGCTCCTGGCAATGCAGCCGCTCAGCCAGCTCACGCACGACCCACGCTACGGCGAGGCGGCCTCGACGTACCTGCAGTTCTTCGTCAGGAACTGCACAGGCACGGCCACCGGGCTGTGGCCGTGGGGCGAGCACGCCCACTGGGACTTCTTCAAAGAAACGTTCGGGCACAACCTGCACGAGTACCTTGGCGCCCCGCCCCTGGAGTTGCTGAACGTGGCCTGGCAGATCAGCCCGCAGGCCATTCGCGGCGAAGCAGACGGGATGCTCAACCATGTGCGCGACCTCAGCACATACCAGTTCTGCCGCCATGCTGAGATTGACGAGCCACTCACCGACCAGACGCGGGTCGAGCGCAAGGGCCTCGACTTCCCGCGCCATGGCGCCATGTTTGCCCGTCACTGGGCCTTCACGTACAGCAAGACCCACGACCCGCGGTACCTGCAGCACATCGAGGGGATGCTCAAGCACTTCGAGCTGGTGCGGCAGGAGGACGGGACGATTCCCGTGCTGAGCAAGCTGGCCGACCGTTCGGCCCTCGGCCCCGCGCCGGGGGTCAACCTGTCGGTGGGGCTCTCGCTGCTGGAGGCGGCGTCGCTGCTGGGCGACACCCCCACGGGCGCCCACTGCCAGAAGTTGGGGACGGACCTGCTGGCCGTGGCCGCGGGTATGCCCGGCAAGCAACCCAAGACCGCGGCCTTCGACATGGCCTACGGCGGTGGGGCCTTCGACGCCGTGACCCCGCTCCTGCGGATGGCGGCCTTCCGCCAGACGGGCGACCAGCGCCACCTGGACCTCGCGAAGGCCTTCGGCGACCTGTACGCGGGCGTCGAGATGATGTCTACGGAGGGCTACGTCCGCGCCGAGGCGTACGGAGTGCTGCTGAACCTGTACTTGGATCTGGACGAACTGGACAAGGACCCGAAGTGGCTGGCCGCGGCCGAAAAGTACGCCCGCTTCGGCATCGAGGACCTGTACCATGACGGCCTCTTCCGCGGTGCCAGCAACCTGACGTACTACGACTCGGAGCTATACGTCAGCACCTTCGTCTACGGGCTGGTGCGGCTGCAGGCGCGACTGGACAGGAGCGCGGTGCAGATACCGCCCCTGTACTTCCATCGGTGAACCCCATGACCCGACTGCTGGCCGCCTGCGCGGCCGTCGCCATCGTGCAGACCGCCTACCCCGCCGACGACTGGATCGCCCGTGAGAAGATCCGGGCGGGCTGGATCTACTCCAGCAACGGCACCGACAAGCTGTCGCTGTTCAGGCAACACGGCATGAACTGCCTCATCACCCATGCCGGGAATGCGGACACCTTCACCCAGTGGGCGCGGGCAGCGAAGCAGGCCGACATCCACCTCATCGGCGTCGTCGGCGCCAGCTTCGACGGGGAGAAGGCCGGCATGCGCCGCTGCGTGTTCGGCAACGGCTACGAGAGCGTGCTGCCCTGCCCGGTGGAGGAGCGCTACTGGAACGAGGTGCTGACCGGCCTCGCGGTGCGCCTGGCCGAGGAGGGCAAGCGGCCCGGCGAAGAGATCTCGGGCTGTCTCATTGACTGGGAGATGTATGCGAACTCGAACAAGGGTGGGCAGATCTACTACACCGACGCCTGCTACTGCGACCACTGCTTCGGCGGGTTCCTGAAGGCGCAGGGGCAGGCGGACGCATCGCCCCAGGTTGCCTTCAAGGACCGCGTCCAGTGGCTCCGCGACCACAAGCTGTTTGGCCAGTACCACCCGTACCTGCAAGCACAGGTCCGCGCCTTCGCCGAGGAGATGCGCGACCGCGTGTTCGCGATCAACCCGAACTTCTTCGTGGGCTTCTATCCCGTGCCGCACAACTGGCACCTGCGCGGCGTGGCGCAAGGCCTCGGCAAGCCCGACCACCCGATGATCCTGTGGGCCACCAGCACCTATGGCGGCGGCGGTCCGCGGGCCATTGAGGACAACTGGCGCGAGCAACTGCTCAAGGACGGGATTCACTGCTACTACAGCGGGGGAATGCTACTGCGGTTCTACTCGTCGGAGAACCTCGCCAAGAACATCTTCGAGATCGCCCGCAAGACGGACGGCTACTGGCTCTTCACGGTGCACACGCTGTGCATCCCCGAGGCTGAGCAGAACACCGACTACTATCTGGCCTCGGGCACACCGGCCGAATACCTGCGCGAGATCAGGCGCGCCAACGCCGAGCTGGATCACTTCGCGACAGACCGCGACTATGCCTCGGAACTCGAGTTCCTTCCGGAGCCGGTGCGCTACCGGCATGTGGGGTATGATGTCAACCGGTTCAAGCCGCCGCAGGTCCGGGAGGCCAGCACGAGCCCGCACGGGCAGGCCGTCGCGCTGCCACCGCTGAACCTGACGTGGTCCAACTTCCTCACGATGTCGCTGCAGCCTGGCGAGGAACCCGCGCTCACCTTCGACGTCAACAAGAACACGTCGGGCGACATCTGGGGCGTCTCGTACGCGGTGCTGGACCGGGAGAAGCAGATCGTGGCCCAGGGCCGCATGCCGCCCGGCGAGGCCTGCACGGTGCGCTTCCAGGCGGCGACAGCCGGGCTGCACACGCTCGTCGTGACAGCCGGCTACTATGGCCGGGCGACGCTGAAGACGTCCACGGCGCCGTTTGCGCTCTGGACCGGCCATCGCTACCAACTCGCCGGTCCCGGCGGCACGCTCTACTTCCACGTCCCCGAGGGCCTGGCGCAGTTCACGATCGGCGCGCAATGCGAGTGGGGCTCGTCACAGGTGCAGCTCACGGTGCTCGACCCGGACGGGCAGACTGTGGTGTCGCAACCGACCGACGCCTACGTCCGAAGCGCCAAGCTGACCGTGCCCACGAAGGCGAAAGCCGGGCTGTGGGCGTTGAAGGTAGAACCCGTGCCCAACCAGAGCTTCCGATCGCTGGCCCTGACCTTCGACCCGGCGCTACCGCAAGCTGTCACGCTGGAGCCCGAGTGGGTCTTCCGCTGAGCGATCACCGGCCGTCCTTGGTCGCACATCCCTACCCCGGAGTATCGTATGATGCATCTGAGATGGTTGTGGCTGCCGTGCCTGATCCTGATGTTGACCGGTTGCACCTCGTGCGGTGGCGGCCAGGGACAGGCGGCTGTCGTGCCGACGTTCGACCAGGACCGGGCCTTCGCCGACCTCGAGCAGCAGTGCGCCTTCGGGGCCCGCGTGCCGGGCAGCCAGGCCCACACGGACTGTCTCGAATGGCTGGCCACGCAACTGGCGGGCGCCGACCGCGTGATCCGGCAGAACTTCAGCGCCGCGACGGTCTTCGGGGGGCCGTACGACTTCACGAACATCATCGCGGTGTTCGGACAAGGGAAGCCGGGCGTGCCGTTCCTCCTCTGCGCCCACTGGGACTGCCGACCGCAGGCCGACGCCGACCCCGACGAGGCTAACCGCACGCAGCCCGTCATGGGCGCCAACGACGGGGCTTCGGGAGTGGCGGTCCTGCTGGAGATCGCGCGGGCGCTGGTCGCCTCCGCGCCGCCGCGGCCCATCATCATCGCCTTGCTGGATGCCGAGGACTCCGGCCGCTCCGGCTCGGCGCGGCCCTACCAGGGCTTCTGCCTTGGCTCAAAGCACCTGGCCGAGAACTGGCCCGACGGCCTGGCGAAGCCGGCCGAGGGGATCCTGCTGGACCTGGTGGGCTGCGACGACATCGCCAATGCGCGCCTGGAGCCCTCAGCCTATGGCGCCAACAGCGTGCTGGACTTCCCCATGGAAGGCAACTCGCTGGACGCCAACCGGGCACTGGTGGAACGCGTGTGGGAGGTAGCCGCCGATCGCGGCCATACAGCCTTCAAGAACACCGAGGGCCACACGATCACCGATGACCATCTGCCGCTCATCAACGGCGGCATCAACGTCATAGACATCATTGACTTCCCGCCCGAGGAGTGGCACACGGTGGACGATACGCCCGAGCACTGCTCGGCCGATGCCCTCAACCAGACCGGCGACACGCTGCTCCAGGTGATCTACAGCAACGACTGAGGGACACGGCGGCGGACCGGGCCGAGGGTGTCCGCCGGCGGAGTGCCGAACTCCTCCATGACCTTGAGCAGCGACCGCACCACGGCCTGCGGGTCCGGAGAGTGGGTGACAGTGGCTCCCGCCGCCAGCAGCAGGGCGGGCTCTTCCCGCAGTGCTTCGGCAGTGCTGACCACGGAGTCGCCCCCGAGGCACACCAGCAGGCCGGTGCGTTGGCCCATGGCTCGCGCGAGGCCGATGACCTCGGGGGACTCCTCGTGCGCCTGTGCCAGCCTCTCCCCCACCTCCACATACGAGGCGCCCTCACGCGCGGCTTCGCGGGCATCGGCGAGGCTCCGGCAGGTCACGCCGATGGTGGCGGCGGGGCCCAGCAGGCGGCGGGCCAGGGCCACCGGCATGTCGGCCGGGCCGAGGTGCACGCCGTCAGCCATGGCTGCGAGCGCGACGTCCACGCGTCCCTCGATCAGGCACGGTGTCCGCTTCCCGCGGCAGACCCACACCGTCTGCGCTGCCTGATCCACCATCTCCCGCGTGCTCAGCCCTGGCCTGCCGTAGCGGACCATGCCCGCTCCGGCAGCCACGACACGGTGCACCACGTCACGTAGCCACCGTCGATCGCCTGTGCCGTTCACGACGACCACCAGTCGCGACGACAGGCCCAAGCGCGCGAGGCGCTGGCCATGGTAGTGCGAGATCTGCTCCTGCCCCAGCGCAGTCAGTGCAACACGGCCTCCCGGCGCCCGCCTGGAGCAGTTGCTGAACGGAACGGTGTCCTCCCGGCGGTGCTTTGCGCCCCTATTGTAGAGCATCATCTTGCCATATCGGCGCGAGGTGATTGTCTCTTGACTCTGCGTGGGTGGACGAATATAACGATACCGTCATGTACGGTGGTGGCACGCAGCCAGGGGCGAGGGCGGAGAGACGCAGTGAGTGACAAGGACGGCAAGGACAAGGACCGCCTGGTTGCCAGCAACCGTCGCGCTTTCCATGACTTCGCCATAGATGACAAGATCCAGGCAGGAATTGCGCTGCTGGGACCCGAAGTGAAGTCTGTGCGGGCGCACCATGTGAGCCTGACGGAGGCCTTCGCCGAGATCCGAGAGGGCGAGGTGTGGCTGCAGGGCATGCACATCCGCCCGTACGCGGCCACGGGACACCAGGCCCAGGAGCCCGTCCGGCCCCGCAAGCTGCTCCTGACGCGGGGCGAGATCCGGCGGCTGGAGCGGCAGGTGCGCCAGAAGGGCTACACGCTGGTCCCGCTGCGCATGTATTTCGCGGCTAGCGGGTATGCTAAAGTGGAGTTGGGACTGGCGCGCGGCAAACGCCAGTACGACAAGCGAGAAGCGATCGCCGAGCGCGACGCCCAGCGTCGCGACGAACGCGCCGTGCGCGAGTATGAGCGCCGGCTAGAGAAAGGGGGTGATCGCTAGACGATGCCCAAAGTGCTGTTAGTCGAGGATGATTCGCAGCTCAGGCAAGTCATGCGGGGGACTCTCAAACGCGAGGGATTCTCGTGTGACGAAGCCGAGAACGGTCGGGTGGGGCTGGAGAAGATGTGTGAGGCGACCGTCAACCATGCTCCCTTCGATCTGGTGTTGCTTGACATCGTGATGCCCGAAGTAGACGGTTGGCAGTTCCTGCAGGCCGTCAAGTCGAATCCGCTGTGGGCGCAGACCAGAATTGTCATCATGAGCGGCCGCGCCATCAGTCCCCGAGACATAGCCCGCGCCACCGCCATGGACTGTGTGCACGTGGAGAAGAGGGGGGGGTTTGTGGATAACCTGGTTCACATGCTGATGCGGATGGTAGCGCACGCGCAATGATATCCGAACATCGTTCATCAACGCCGGAGGCCAATGCCTCCGGCGTTTTCCTTTGCCGCTGCGGGGCGGAGGACAAGCCCCCTGAGATCGCAGGCAATCTCTACGCCCACAGCCCGGTCGCTCACTTCCTTGACCCCTTCCACCCCTTCCGCTACAATGCCCTTCGTATCCCTCTTCCCCTCCTAAGGTGGCTGTTTCTTGGCGCACTCGTCCACACCCGAGGCCTGTGAATCACCGCGCTTGCCGCACTGGCTACGTGTGAAGACCGGCAAAGCGAAGCTGTGCGGGCAGACCCGCGACCTCCTGTCCGGCCATGGTCTGCAGACCGTCTGCGACAACGCCCGGTGTCCGAACATCGGCGAGTGCTACTCGCACCAGACGGCCACGTTCCTCATCATGGGAGCATCCTGCACGCGCGACTGCCGCTTCTGCGCCGTCCACCATGGCTCGCCGGAGCCGCTGGACCCCTCCGAGCCGGAACGGCTGGCCACGGCAGCGGGTGAGTTGGGGCTGCAGTATGTCGTCGTGACCTCCGTTACGCGCGATGACCTCCCGGATGGCGGCGCGGGGCATTTCGCCGCGACCATCCGCGCCCTGCGGGCCGCCGGCATCTCGGGCGTGGAGGTGCTGACGCCAGACTTCCGCGGCAGTCGCGAGGCCCTGGCGACGGTTCTGGAGGCACGTCCGACTGTCTTCAACCACAACGTCGAGACTGTGCGGGACCTCTGCCCTACCGTGCGGCCCCAGGCAGGCTATGAGCGTTCGCTGCAGGTCCTGCGCCAGGCCCGCCAATTGGCCCCCGAACTGCTCCGCAAATCAGGATTCATGGTCGGGCTTGGCGAAACAGATGAGCAGATCACGGAACTGATGCAGGATCTGCAGCGGGCCGGCTGCCAGATCCTGACCATCGGCCAGTACCTGCGGCCCTCCCGCCACCAACTGCCGGTGCAGCGTTACGTTGAGCCCGTGCAGTTTGAGCGGTATGCCGCCCAGGGGCGAGAGCTGGGCATTCCGCACGTGCTGGCAGGGCCGTTCGTGCGCAGCAGCTACCGTGCCGCCGAGGTCGTACCGACCGGCCCGACGTCCTAGCCGGCCTGTCGTGGACACTCGCTCTCCCCTCATTGCACCCCGTCCACGCGCCGTTCCGTACCGGCCCGACTCAGTCTGACGCACACGTACTCCACACCCTCGGACCTCAGTCATGTGGCGTCGCGCGGCTCTCTACCTGGCGCTCGTGGTGCTGGCTCTGGCCCTCGTCATCGTCCCCGGTGCCATCGTGATCGTGGGACAGACGGGCTGGGCCCGCCAGCGCGTGCATGAGGCCATGGCCCGCGAGCTGGCCGACTATCTGGGGCACGAGGTCGCCGTCGGCCCGGTCAGTGGCAGCTTCCTCGACGGCTTCACCGTGGACGGGTTGGCTATCGCCGAGGGACAGCGACTCTCCGATGGCGCGGTCATCACCGCCCGGCGCGTGGGCGTGGAGTATGATCTGTGGTCCGTGCTACGCGCCCGCCTGAGCCCCCTGGCCTCGATCAGCGCGGTGCACGTCTATGGCCCACAGGTGCGCGTCGTGCGGGATGCACGGGGCCGCCTGAACCTCGCCCGGCTGATCCCCCGCGTGCGCGCTCTCCCGCTGCACAAGCGCTTCCGCGGCCGCGTGTTCCTGCACGAAGGGGCCGTGGTCTACGCCGACCACGCCAAGTCCCTGCGTGCGCCGCTCACTGTACGTGCCGACAGCCTCGAGGTCAGCGTGGACCTCCGGCAGGTTGTCCGACTGGCGGTCAAGGCCACCGGACACGTCCTGGACGACCGCGCCGGGCGCTTCAGTGTCGGTGCACAGGTCCATCTCGACCGCCTCTTCACCGCTCTCGACCTCTCTCTCGACAACGTGGACGTGCCCTGGTTGACGGCGCACTGCAGGCAGGCCGACCGCGTGCGCATCTCGGGCGGCCGGGCCGATCTGCGGGGTTCGGTCTACATCGTGCGTTACCGGGGCAAGCCCTCGACCGACGCTTCCCTCACGCTGGGGCTGCGGAACCTCCGCCTGGCAGCGCCGACCGCCGGCGCAATCCCCGTGTCTCTCGACGGTAACGTCTGGGTCAGCCCCGGGGCGGTGCAGGCACGCGGCTTGCGCGCGACCGTCGCCGGCAGCACCTACGATGTCACCGGATCGGTGGCGAACTTCAGCGCCCCCCAGGTGGACCTGGCGCTCGACTCCCGCGCCGCGCGTCTCGAGCCGCTGTGGCGTGCCCTGCCGGCCTCCGTTCGCGGCGCCTCGGCCTTCCCCCGCGGTGGCGTCGGGAGCCTGCAGGCCCAGGTCATCGGGCCGGCCAACAACCCGGACGTGCGCCTGAAGCTCGACACCAGCGATCCGCTGACGTTCAAGCTGGCGCAGGTGGGCACCGTGCGCGCCGAGGGCCTCCGGTTGAGCGCAGACGTGGTCTCGGCGACGGCACAGCCCTCGGTCAGGGCGACCGTCGGCGCCCGACGCCTGCAAGTGCCGGCAGTCAAGCTGACCGCGAGCGCCCTGCCCAGGGAGTCGCGGAGTGTCGCGCTTGGGCCCATGCGGGGCTTCCACGCCGTCCTGCAGTACTGCGGCGGCAAGCCCCTTGCCCGGGGGTTCGTGCAGACCCCGTACGTACGTGTCGGGGATACCCAGGCTACCGGCGTCTCGACACAGGTGACCCTGGTCAACGATCTGCTGCGGCTGCAGAAGCTGCGCGCCAAAGCGCTGGGCGGGTCCGTGAAAGTCGAGGCCGCGTGCTTGCTGAGCAAGGCCCACGAGGGCATCCGCGCCCGTGGCACCGTCCACGCCCTCGACCTGGCGCGACTGCAGGAGATCCCCAGCCTGAAGCTGCCGGACGATCTGGCGGGCGTCGCCAACGCCGACTTCCAGGCCCATGTGACCCGCGAGCGCTTCGTCGCCAATGCCGCCTTCGACGCGACCGGACTGCGCGCGGAGAAGGTCGCTGCCGCGACGGCCAGCGGCATCGTGGGGGTCGAGGGTAACGGGGAGCTGAGCGGCCTGGGCCGCATCACCGCCGACGACATCACAAGGGAGGACGTCACTCTCGACCGGGCGGAGGCCCTCGTGCGTCTCGGCGGCGGCCGCCTGGAAGTGCTCAACGGGTACGCACGGAGCGCAGAGGGCCTGGCCTGGGCGCGCGGGGACGTGGACCTCGATGCGAAGACGGTGAAGCTGCGAGTCCAGGGGGCTGGCCTGGCGGTCGGGCCGCTGGCCGAGCGGGCGGGAGTCAAGGATGCGGCCGGGCGGGGCTACGCCACTGGCGAGATCACAGGGCCGTTCGGCAAGCCCGCCTTCGCCGGGCGCGTGATGCTCTTCGAGCCACGCCTGGGCAAGTACACCGTTGCGGCGGCCACGGCCCACGCCCGCCTGGAGGGCGATCGTCTGGCGCTAACCGACCTGATGGCCACGCGCGGCGCCGGGGTCGTCTCCGGAGATATGACGCTCGGCAACCTGCGGGGGCCGCGCGAGGAGATCGCGCTCGACGGCCACCTGACCGGCGAGGCCCTGGACCTCAAGGACATGGCGAAGCTGTTCGAACAGGACCGACCCGTCGCCGGCGTCGCGGAGTTCTCCGCCCACGTCTCCGGCACCGTTGACCACCCGCACGCCACAGGGCAGTTGCGGCTGGTCAACGCCACGTACAAAGACTTCCCCGTCTCGCGCGTCGAGGCGCCATTCGTCCTTGAGGACGACCGGCTACGGGTCGCGCAGGCTCAGGCGACCATTCTGGACACTCCTGTTGAGGCTCGCGGCACCATCACGTTCGGCGAGAAGCCGCAGGTGGACGCGTACCTCAGCGCCGGCGACGTGCGGCTGGAGGGTCTCGCCCCCTATCTCGACACCACCCTCTCCCTCGCCGGGAAGGCCTCCGTAGAGCGGGTCTGGGTGCGTGGGCCCACCGATGACCTGCACGGCGGGGCGCACATCACTGCCCAGCAGGTCATGGTCGGCGATGAGACCATCGGGGACCTCGACGCCACGCTGTCGCTGGCCCGAGGGCAGGTGCAACTGCAGGAGACGAGCTTTGCGGTCGGCAAAGGCGGTGTCGTCGTCAGTGGGGCCTACGACACTGCCTCGGCCCCGGACACCATCGCGGCCCGGGCGCGGCTGACACACACGGCTGTGCCCGCCCTGCTCAATCTCGCGGTCCCGATCGCCGAGGCCGTGGACGAGCGGCCTGAGAAGGACCGCGAGCAACTGCTGCTATCGCTCCGCAGCTACGCGCTGCGGCTGGCCGGGGCGGTGGACGGCACCCTCACCGTCGAGGGGCCAGTGAACGCACCGACGGCGGTGGCCGACCTGGCCGGTCAGGAACTGGCACTTGATGGGCGGGGCCTGCCCCAGATCACGGCCCAGGGGCGCGTTCGCAAGGATGCCATCCATGATCTGGTCCTCGCTGCGCGCCAGGGCGACGCGCTGGTTAACGCCGACGGCGACATCGTCTTTGACGGCCCCATCAGCCTGAACGTGGAAGGCACTGGCATCGCCATGGCGCAACTGCGCCCGTGGGTGCGCGCCAAGGCCTCCCTGGCCGGTCAGTTGGGCTTCACCATCGTCGCCGAGGGGCAGACCAAGGAGCCAGACCTCACGGGGTCGGTGGACATCGCCGCCCCGAACTTCGCGGGCGTGCAGTTCGACGTGCTGTCGGTGCCGGTGGCGACGGTTCGCGAGGGCGCCATCGATGTGGACACACTCACCATCAAACGCGGGGAGACCCAGATCGTGCTGGATGGGCGGCTGCCCTTCTCCTGGCACCTGCAAGGCGAGTCGGGCACGCGGCCGGGTCTGATCCCTGACGGCCAGATCACCATGGGCGGCCGCATCGAGAATACGCCGTTGGCCTTCTTCCTCCCGCTCATTGACGAGTACATGCGCGGGCAGCGTCCCCCCGCGCCTATGCCGGCCGCGGAGGCAGGCTTCCAGTACGCGTCACTCAAGACCGAGGGTAAGGTGAACAGCGCCGTGTCGTTGACCGGAACGGTGCAGAACCCGACCGTGCGGGGCTTCCTCAAGCTCGATGACGGCATGGTGCAGCCCACCAAGTGGGCGCGGGGCCTGAGCGACCTGAAGGCGGACGTCCGGTTCAGCGGCGCGGGGCACGAGAACACGGTGGAGATCGAGACGCTGACAGGCCGCTACGACCAGACGCGGGCAGACCTGACGGGGCGCATCGGGGTGAAGACGACAGACCCCCGGGACTTCTGGCGCAACGCGCTCGACCTGAAGCTGGCCCTGGCCGCTGACAAGCAGCCGCTGCCGGGCGGCACGGAGGTGAGCGCCGTCTCGGGGTCCCTGCGCCTGCGCACCGAGGAGGGCCTGCAGGTGCTCCGCCCCGAGAACCTCCGGGCGAAGATCGGCGGTGGGGATGCTGAACTGACCGGAGAGGCGCGCTTCCGCGACTTCCGCATGGCGCGTCTGGCGACGAACCAGTACAACCTGCAGTTCAGGATGAGCCCCGGACGGCTGCGGTACCGGCCTTACCTCGACGCGATGGCGCACGGCACAATTGCACTAGCGACCCCGCAGGGCGGGACGCGCGCCCGAATCAGTGGCAACTGGCAACTTGCTGACGGAGTCGTCGGGCTGGAGGCGCCGACGGCTGGGATTGACACCTTCAAGGCGGTGAGCAGCGCCTGGCCCGACCCCGACCTGGACCTCGTGGCGGGTCTGGGGGAGGGCCTGGAGGTCCGCGGCTCGGCGATCAAGGCGCCTCTGAAGCCCAACCCGACGGCCGCGCACATCACGGGCACCCCGCAACGCCCGCTCCTGGTCGGTGACATCACGACCGGTCGCGGCACGACGATGCTGCCCACAGCCACGCTGCGCCTGCGCGCGCTGGTGGTTCACTACTTCGTGGAGCCGGTCCCCGGCGAGCGCTCCGACCCGCAGACGTTGCGTCTCCGCGGCACCATCGACGGGAACGCCGAGACCACGGTGAGCCGGCCGGGCGCCTCGCCGATCCGCATTCAGGTGCGCATCTCGGGCAATCTGCCGGATCAGGTGGCGATCACCACGTCCTCCGACCCGCCCCTCACCGAGACGCAGATCTACGCTCTCCTGGGCGGCGTGCCTTTCTCGTATCTGCCGGGCGTGGGCGGGGGCTCGGGGGGGGTGGGCCAGATCGTCTCCGAGCAGTTCCTGGCGGCCCTGGGCAACGTGTTCAAACTGCGCGTGTTTGAGCCGATCGAGGAGGAGCTGCAGAAGATGCTCGGCCTGGAGCTGGGGATCACCTTCGCCTTCAACCAGCCGGTGACGCTGCAGGTCGGCAAGTACGTGCTGCGGAATCTCTTCATCACCTACGAGCGGCCCCTGGTGGAGAGTGTCGAGCGCTTCGATCTGCGGGTATCTTATGAGTTGCCTCACGGGCTGCGAATCACGTATCATAACGACGAGCGCGACATCAACCAGGTTGAGATCGGCTATAGCTTCATCTACTGACGGCCGGCTGGTGCCCGCGCCGTGAGGTGCGTCTGCGTACAGGGCCTCCTGGCGGCGTTCGCGCCCAAGGCTGCGGGGAGGGCGTGGGTGTCGCGGGGGCGCTGACGGCAGTTTCCGGAACTGCCGGGCTAGGCGTGTGTCTAATCCCCGAGCAATCGAGCCGGGGCACGGTCTCCGGGGGAACGGACCGGCCGCGCCGACATGGATGTGAACCACCGGTGACGATGGGAGGCCCCAGGCCCGATTTCAGCGAGATCATCGCTGCGAACTACCAGCGGGTCTACAATGTGATCCTGCGCCTCGTGGACGACCGCGAGGAGGCGGCGGACCTGACGCAGGACACCTTCGTCAACGCCTGCCGTGCCTATGACAATTTCCGTCACGAGTCGCAGGTCTACACCTGGCTGTACCGGATCGCCATCAATCTGACGAAGAACCGCCTGGAGCGGCGCGGCCGGCAGAAGACCATCGAGGGCGTCTCGGTGGATGCGCCCCTGGAGGTCTCCCAGCAGGAGGAGTTGTTCCGCCAGATAGAGGACTGGCGTGGCGACCCGGACCGCATTGTCGCCAACGAGGAGCTGAAGCGCTTCCTGTCCGAGCAGGTGACACGCCTCCGTCCTGACTACAAGGAAGTCATCATCCTGCGGGACTACCAGGGATTGTCTTACGAGGAGATCGCCGATGTCCTCGGGTGTAGTGTACAGGCCGTGAAGTCGCGGCTGTTCCGGGCGCGCAGCGTCCTGCGCGATCGGTTGGGCCGCTACCTCTTCGGCGTTGCGCCGGCGGGGCCCAGACAAGGAGAAGTCCCATGAAGCTTGCGTCAAGACTGTTGCTCGGCCTCTGCGTGCTGGTGCTGTGGCTGCAACTCCCGGCCATGGCCCAGGAGCCGCAGCTCATCGAGAGCGTCAAGGTCGTCGGCAACGACTATATCCCCAAGGAGGGGATCCTCGACGAGGTCAAGGACATTCTCCAGGCCGGCCAGCAGTTCACGCCCGAGCGCCAGCGGGCGGCCCAACAGGCCGTCACGGGCATGGGTTACTTCGACGACGTACAGATCACGACCGAGGCGGGGACGCGCGGCGTGATCGTCGTCGTGCGCGTGGTCGAGAAGCAGCGCGTGCAGAAGATCCTCTTCGTCGGCAACTCCGTCCTCGATGACGCGGCACTCACCGATGTCATCTATACCCGCGTCGGCCACGTCATTGACGACCGCATCATCCGGCGCGATGTCCGCCGCATTGAGGACGCCTACGCCCAGCATGGCAACATCGCGCACGTCTCCAAGGCCTCGGTCGGCGAGTTCGGCGTGCTCACCTTCGTCATCGAGGAGGCGCGGATCGAGGACATCGTCATTGAGGGGCTCAAGCGCACCAAGCCGTGGGTGGTGCGCCGCGAGATGACCGCCAAGCCCGGCGAGCTGTTCCAGGAGAAGGCAGTCGCGCGCGACATCCAGAAGATCTTCAACCTGGGCCTGTTCGACAACGTGACCTCCGACATCCGGCCAGGCGTCAAGGACCCCCAGCGAGGCATCATCCTCGTCATCAACATAGACGAGAAGCGGACCGGACAGGCGTCGCTCGCGGCCGGTTACAGCAACCTCGACAACTTTGTGCTGATCCTCTCGGCTTCTGAAAACAACTTCCGCGGGCGCGGCGAGCGCATCGGGGCGAACATCGAGCTGTTCGGTCGCACCAGTTACGAGTTGACCTTTTACGAGCCCTTTGTGGACAGGAAGGGCACCACGCTCTCGGCCCAGCTCTACGACACACAGCGCCAGCGCCGGTTCCTCAGCGGCTCCTCCGCCCTCACCAACGGCGACGACGAGTTCGACGAGCGCCGGACGGGAGCGACCCTCTCCCTGAGCCGGCCGCTCGACCCCACCACCCGCGCCAGTCTCCGCTTGCGCAGTGAGAAGGTCTCCAGTTCGAGCTACCAGGGCACGCGCATCGTCGGCACCTCCGGCACCGGCGTGGGAACCGCCGCTTCAGATGGCGCGACGGACCTCCCGGCCGGTGACAATGATGATCCGTCTGATGAGCCCGGACCGGGCGACCATCCCGGCCCGATCATCGTCGCGGCGCCGCTCCACCCGGGCGGCACCCTCACCTCCCTGCAGTTGGGCTGGACCCGTGACACCCGGAACATCATCGCCAGTCCCAGCAGCGGCATGTACACCTCCCTGACCTTCGAGCAGGCCGGTAGCTTCCTGGGCGGCAACACCACATTCAGCAAGCTCATGGCGGAGCAGCGCTACTACCGCAAGCTCTCCAAGAAGAGCCGGGATGTCCTCGCGTTCCGCATCATGGCGGGCACGACGCTGGGCAACCTGCCCCTGTTTGAATCCTACAGTGTCGGCGGCGCCAACACGCTTCGGGGCTATGAGGAGGACCGCTTCCGGGGCGAGAACATGCTTCTGGCCAACCTGGAGTACCGGCGCCCGATCGGCGACCGGCTGACTGCGGTGCTGTTCGTGGACGCCGGCGACGCCTTCGGCGGAGAGTTCCGCACCGTCGTGCCCGGCTTCAGCATCCCGGCCGATGACGAGAGCTTCTATGGCCACATCGGCGCGGGCCTGGGGCTGCGCGTCGTCACGCCGCTGGGGCCGATCCGCCTGGACTACGGTTGGGGTGACGATGGCGGCCAGGCTCACTTCAGCTTCGGCCACACCTTCTAGCCGCACCCGCACACAACGCGACGCACTGTCAGCGTCAGCGAGGAGACATGCATGTCACGAAGCCTGTTGTGTCGCATCGCCGCAGTCACGCTCCTCTGGGGCGTGATGGTGGGTCTGTCGTCCGCCGCCGACCTGAAGATGGCCGTGGTGGACATTGATAGCGTCAGCTCCCAGTACAAAGAGCTGACCGACCGCCAGGCTGAGCTGGGAGCCTGGGTCCAGGACAAGAAGAACTACCTGTCGGCCATGCAGGACTTCATGTTCGTGTCCGGCGAGGAGTTCAAGGAAGCCTCCCGCATCTACCAGGTCGTCAAGGCCCAGTGGACCGAGGAGCAGAAGAAGCGCGAGGCGGAGTTGCGCTCCGTCTCAGGCAACAATGAGAAGAAGTTCCTGGACCTGCAGGCCAAGCCGGCCCGAACGCCCGAGGAGCAGAACCAGTTCAACACCCTCCGTGACATCTTCCAGGCGCGAGACCGCGATCTGAAGGCCATCTCCGCCGAGTTCGATAAGCAGCTCAAGCAGCGGCGCGACGAGGTGCAGGGAAAGCTCGTGGCCAGCGTCCGCGCGGTCATCGAGAAGGTAGCCAAGGAGAAGGGCTACCAACTGGTCATAGACAAGTCCGCAGTGTACTTTGTGACCGCACCGATTGACGACATCACCGAGGAAGTGCTCAAGTCGCTCAATGCTGCGGGAGCCGCAGCCCCGGGAGCGGCCAATGCCAACCCGCCGAAGCCCCAGTAGCCGGGGCGTGCGCTGTCTGGTACCGGCGCTAATCGGTCTCGTGTTTCTGAGCGGCTGTGGCCGGAAGTCGGCCCCAGCCGTCTCTTTCTGCGCGCCCCCGCGTGCGGGACACGTGTACGTGGCGCGGCTCCTCTCCGAACACCCGCTGTGGGACCAGGTGCGTCGCCTTGATCAGGAGATCGCCTCCCTACGCCAGCCGGCCAACGCGCCCGTCGCGCCGCCGCTCTTCCTGGAGCTGGGGGAGCTGTTCCTGCCGGGACCCGAGCCTCCGCGGTTCCCTGTGGACCGGTTCGAGGCGGAGCGCCGCCGCTGGCAACTGACGCTCCTCCCTGACCGACCTGCCGAAACGCCCGAGTTGGCCCCCGACCTTGCCGCCGAGTTGGCCCGCGAGCGACGCACGGCCGAGTTGCGGGCCCGCCGTGAACTGGCTGAGGCCACCTCGCGCGAACAGGAGCGGGTGGCCGAGAAGCGCGCGGAGGCGGTTCGCGCGCGCCAGGAAGCTCTCAACAACGCCGGGCTGGACCTCACCGCCCGGGGGCGCGAGGCGATCGCCGCCGCCCAGCGCACCCGCGAGGTGCTGTGGGCGGAGATCGAGCAGGAGACCAGCCAGGCGCAGGCCCAGGCGCAGGCGCGTCTGGCCGAGGTCCGGCAGCGCATCGCGGCCGAGACGGAGCAGCACCTCGCCTCCGCTACCGCGGACGCCCGGGCCCGGATGCAAAAAAGGACTGAGACTGCGGCAAAAAGTGGAAGCGAAACGCGAAATCGCATGTCTAAGACTGTGGCGCCCCCAGAGCCATTGGAGATGGTGCAGGGGGCTGCGTGGCGGCCGACCGACGTCTCCGGCGGGCAGCTGCAGCCCACAGTCGAGCCGATGCTGTCCGCGGATCGTCGTACGCGTGAGGCCCAGGCAGCGCGCCTGTCGGTTGGCAGAGCGCAGTTGCTGCAGCAGGCGTACGACGGCGTTGCCCGCGCAGTGCTGCGCATCGGGGGGACGCACAACTGGGACCTTCAACTGCCGCCGGACGGACCCGCGGCTGGCAGTGACATGACCGAACAGGTCAGGCCGGAACTGCGACGGATGTTCCACCCGGAACGGTCGCAGTAGGAGGAGTGACTTTCTTGATCGGCATCGCCATACCGCTATCGAGACTCGCGTCGCTGATCGACGGCCAAGTCGAGGGCGATGAGGTGACCATCACGGGCGTCAACACCGTGGAGGGCGCCGCGGACGGTCAGATCACGTTCGTGGATCGGCCGGAGTTGCTGCCGGTGGGCGAGCGGTCTGGCGCGGCCGCGCTCATCGTGTCACCCCAGGCTCGCACCTCGGCCAAGCCGATAATCGTGACCGAGGATCCCCGCCTGGCCTTCAGTAAGGTACTGGAGATCTTCGCGCCCGAGCGGCGGGTCTACGAGGGCATCCACCCCACCGCCGTGCTGGGTGCGAACACTCACGTCGGCGCCCGGGTCAGTGTCGGCGCTCATGCGGTCATCGGGGACAACGTGCGCCTGGACGACGACGCGGTCATCCATCCCCTGGCCTACGTCGGACACGACGTGCAGATCGGCGCCAATTCCGT
This sequence comes from bacterium, assembly GCA_021372615.1. Classification (NCBI taxonomy): domain Bacteria; species bacterium. The sequence goes on from JAJFUB010000044.1 coordinate 22,081, forward strand.
CATCCACCCGCAGACCTATATCGGCGAGCGCGTGACCATCGGCAAGAACTGCATCATCCACGCCGGGGCAGCCATCGGCTGCGACGGCTTCGGCTATCTCCAGCAGGCCACAGGCCACCGCAAGATCCCGCAGATCGGGACCGTCATCATCGAGGACGAGGTCGAGGTCGGCTCCAATTCCACCATTGACCGCGCCACAGTGGCGGCCACGATCATCGGCGCCGGCACGAAGATTGACGACAGCGTCCACATCGCCCACAACTGCGTGATCGGCAAGCATTGTCTGTTCGCGGGGCAAGTGGGCATCGCCGGCAGCACCGACATCGGCGACTTCGTCGTGATGGGCGGCCAGGCCGGGATCAACGACCACATCAGTATCTGCAGCCAGGCTGTCATCGGCGCTCAGGCCGGCGTCTTCGGGCACATCACCGAGCCCGGGGTCTACTCCGGCTACGCCGCCGGGCCACACAGCCACCAACTGCGCATCCTGGCCGCGACGCACAAGCTGCCCGAGTTGCTCAAGACCGTGCGCGACCTCCAGCGCCGCATCGCGGAGCTCGAGGCCGAGCGCCAGAGCTAGCAAGCGCTCTCCTGAGCCGTGGGCTCCCCCGCCGGCGCCGGCTCGGGAACCACGGCTTTTGCGCGTCTTGGGGGGCGGGGGCGCCGGAATGCGCGGAGGATTCTTCGACCATCCTGTTGAAGTACACAGCCGTGCCTGCCGCACCCAGCCAACCTGTGTCACAGAGGTGTCTTTTGGTGAAGCTCGTCCCGGGGAGGCGCCCCCTGCCTCCCCTTTGTTACTGGTGGGCGTTGGCCGCGCTCGCCTGTGCTGCCTGGCCGTCGGCTGCCTCGGCAGCGCACTTTCTGCACTTCCAAGCCGTGTCACGCGCGCAGAGCGTCGAGCTGGTCGCCGGTGGCAAGGCCCTGCTCCGCCTGCGCCCCGGCATGGCCATCAACGGCGGCGCAGCCTCCCTGGCGGACAAGCTGAACCGCCTTGCCTTCGCGGGCCTCAAGCCCTCCAAGATCTCCGTGCGTACCACCTCGGCTGGCGTGCAGATCATGGCGGCCGGAATGCCGCTGGTGACGGTGGACAAGGCGACGGCGCAGCTCGCGAGCTCGACGCCTGCGGGCCTCGCGGCCTCGTGGGCGACGAGCCTCAAGGAGGCGCTCGTCGCCCCCTACGTGGTGCTTGAGCCTCGCGCGCGGCTGCAGGTGCCCCTCGGTGAGACGCGGGCAGTGCGCTGGGGGGGCACCGCGACGGTGGATCTGACCTTCACTGCCGCGGATCCCGCCGTGGCGGGGGTCCAGCTCGATGGCAAGGGCGAGTCGCTCCTGGTGCAGGGCTTGGGCCTGGGCAGCACCGCCCTGACGGCCAGCATGCCTGGTGACAGCCTGCAGCTTACGGTAGAAGTGAAGGCCTGGGCGGTGCGCCTCGCGGGCTCCGCCGTGGCCGAGGTCACCTCTCCCCCCCTCCCCGCCGACGACCTGCGGCGGACGCTGCGCAACGCGGTGCTGAGTGTGGCCCAGCCCGCACCAGGCGCGTCACTGCAGTTGGGCGAGCCGCACGGCGGCGGCGGGCGCTACGAAGTGCCCGTCAAGGCCGCCGGCCAGGACTGCTTCGAGGTCAGCCTCAGTGTGCCGGTGAGCCTCAAAGTCTCCAGCGTGTCCATGCCGACGCTCCACCAGTTGCTGGTCAGCAACCTGCCGGAGAAGATCACTGAGCCGGCGACGCTCCTGCGCGAGCGACTCCTGGGCCGGGCCCCCGTGCGCCTACTGTGGCACCATGTCAACAAGGCCGGCCGGCCGCTACGCTTCGTCACGAGGCTGGTGAACCTGGGCAACACGACGGCGCGCGTGCACCTGACCGAGTCCGCCAGCGGGCCGCACGATGACGAGATCTTCGTGGGCCACCAGGCGATGATGCGCTTCCTGGCCCTCGTGACGCAGGGCGAGGGCTATGTGCTCCGACTCCCGCCCGGCCGCATGCTGGACCTGTACGACGTGCGGCTCCCCGCCTCCGGGATCGTCAGCGGCCTGGCCCGCATTACTCCGCTGGAGGGCGACAACCTGCTGCTGGAAGTGCTCGCCGAGGACGCCTGGCCGACCGACGCGTACTTCCCCGTCGTGCCCGATCGTCTGCGCGACGACCCGCCGCTGACGCCGTATGCTTACGAGGCGGCCAAGGAAGTCTCCATGGCGTACGAGGCGGGCGGGGGCTGGGCCTTCTACTCCATCGGCAAGGACTTCAGCACGAACCTGCAGGGGCAGAAGCTATACGGGGACTACGGGGTCCGCTACACCATCGAGATCAAGTGCAAGAACCCAACGGCCCAGGCGGCGCGCTGCCTGATCACACTGCGGGCGGGAGGCGGGGTGGCGCGCGCTTCGTACTTCCTGCGCGGCGATCTGACGGAGACGGGGCTACTACGGCCCGGCCTGGAGGAGACCATAGACCGGTTTGAACTGGCGCCAGGCGAGGAGCGCACCCTCCGGCTCATCACGATGCCGGAGTCCGGCTCCAACTACCCGATCACACTGACGGTACGCGGGCCGCAGGCTAGGGAGTAACCTCCAGCGAGAGCACGCGGCCGGTCACCATGCCTCGGCGGTCCTTGGCTTCGCAGACGATCTCCATGCGGCCGGGCTTGTTGGGGGCGGTGACGGTGGCGGTGAACAGCTTCTGCAGCCTCAGCGTCTGCGGCTGCCCGTTGACTGTGACGGCCGCCCCGGGCTCGGCCACACCGGAGACCTCGAGGCTGCTGCCTGCCCTGACCTTCGTTCCAGCGGGGGGCTCCTTGACCACCAGATACGGGCCGGTGACTTCCGCGTTGCGCTGCCAGAGGTCCTGCTCCTGGGCGTTCAGCGGGGCGATGCCGCCGGCGGCGCTCATCTGCCCGGCGGGCAGCTCCTGCTGGTCCTCACTCTCGGTCAGAGCGACCTTCCCCTCCTTCACCGACACGAGCGTCTTGCCGTCCTGTCCGACTTCTACCGAGAAGATCGTGCCGCGCACGCCGGCGGTGGCCGTCGGGGTGATGATCTCGAACTTCGACTTCTGCGAGAGCACCTTGAGGATGCGGATCCACACGCGGCCGAGGTCGAGCTTGAAGAGGGCGGTATCGGCCTTCGTCGCCGCGTTGTAATGGTTCTTGAGGACGGTGACCAGGGAGTTGGGGCCGATGCGCATGCGGGTGTCATCCACCCAGTGTAGATCGAGCTGCGACTTCTCACCCGTCTTGAGCACGTCACCGGCGGCGACGCGCGCCCGGTCAGCGAGGGGCACGAAGTCGCCCTCGCCGTGCTGGCGCAGCCACACGATCCCCTGTACGTTCTCCACCGCCGCTACCCGTTGCAGAATCAGGAGAGATTGCGTTATAAGTACTCCGACCACCATCAGGACTGCCGCGGTGGACAACAGCAACACAGCCGCCTTGCGCATGGACGCACCTCAGAGAGCATGGTCGGCACGCTCAGGAGCCAGAGCCGGCCCGCAGGGGGCCGCCCGGGCTTGCTCGTAAGAGTCATACCCGTCGTGTCGGAACGTCAAACGAAGCGGGGACGTCCCAAGGTTCGTTGCCCCGCTACGCGGAACCTGCAAGCAGCGCCGCACACGGAGAGGACATGGGCCACAACGGCGGCAGTGGGCAATTCCAGCGTTTGAGCCTCCTGGGAGTGACGGCCTGGTGCCTGTTCGTGATGGGGCTGTACTTCTGGCCTGCCGGCACGCTGCTCGACCGCTTTGAGTGGCGCACGGTAGACTGGCGCTTCCAGCTTCGCGGCCCTCTTGCCCCGAACCAGACCGACCACAAGATCACCATCGTCGCCGTGGATGAAGACAGCATCCGTGCCCTGGGGCGCTGGCCCTGGCCCCGGAAGACCTTCGCACGGCTCGTGGACAAGATCAACCGTGCGCGGCCCGAGCGCATCGTCTTTGATGTCTTCTTCACCGAGCACGACACCTCGGCCGACGGTCCCGCCTCGGACGCCGAACTGGTGCGGGCGACCCGCGCGGGCGGCAACGTGTATCACGCCGGGTTCATCTACCACCCGGCCTCCGGCTCGGGCCCCACAGTGCCCCCTGACGTGGCGGCTCTGGCCTGGAATGACGCGCAGGTCAAGCGCGGCAGCGGGCTGGCGGTGGTGGCCCAGCTCATCGCGCCGGAGGCGGTCACGCTGCCCCTCCCCGACATCGCTCGCGCGGCGCGCGGCTTCGGCGTGGCGAATGTCCTCGACAGCGGCGACGGCATCTACCGCCACCTCGTGCCGTTGATCACCTACCAGGGCAAGGTCTACCCGTCGGTTGCTCTGGCGCTGACGGCCGATCTGCTGCAGGTGAAGCCAGCCGACGTCGTCATGACCCCGGGCCGCGGGATTAGCCTGGGTGGCCAACGTCACCTCCCCCTGGACATGCACGGACGTCTGCTCATTGACTTCATCGGGCCGGACCACACCTTCGAGTATGTCAGCGTCGCCGACGTGCTGAAGCGGTCGGACGAGGCCAACCGGGAGGCGTTCCGCAACGGGATCGTGCTCATCGGCGTGACGGCCCCGGGCATCTACGATCTGCGCGCCAGCCCGTTCGCCACGGTCTATAACGGTGTCGAGGCCGAGGCCAGCGCCATCGAGGCGATGCTCGCCAACCGCTTCATCCGGCAACCCTCGCCGCTGCTGACGGCGCTGCTGTTGGCAGGGCTCATCGTCCTGTTCGGCATGCTCCTGCCCCGCCTGCGGACGGCGGCGATGACGCCGCTGGCGTTGGCCGTCCTGGTAGCCTACCCCTGGGTCGGCATCGTCCTGTTCACGCGGCACCGTGTGCTCGTGGACATCGTGAACCCCACGCTGGCGATGCTGGGCAGCCTCCTCATCATTGTCGTGCTGCGTCTGCTCATCGAGGAGAAGCGACGGCACCAGGTCCAGACCATCTTGCGCTACTTCGTGCCCCCGCAACTGGTCGGGCGGCTGGTGGAACAGGAAGCCCAGATGACATTGCGGGGCGAGCGGCGCGACACCAGTGTGCTCTTCGCCGACCTGCGTCATTTCACGGCCACTGCCGAGGCCCTTGCCCCGGAGGACACCGTTGCCTTCCTGAACCGCTATTTCGGGCTTATGCACGAGGTGATCTGGGAGCACGAGGGAACCCTGGACAAGTATATGGGCGACGAAATCATGGTGTTCTACAACGCGCCCGTGGCCCAGCCCGACCACGCGCGGCGCGCCGTGATGACCGCCATAGACATGCAGCGGCGCATCAGCGCCAACCAGGCCGAGTGGGAGTACCTCCAGGTCCCCGACGTGTCGGCCGGCATCGGCATCGCCACCGGCCAGGCGGTGGTAGGCTACGTCGGGTCGGAGGTGGGCTCCGGAACTGCCCGCATGCAGTACACGGTCATCGGGCAGACGGTCAATCTGGCCTCGCGCCTGCAGGCCCTGTGCAAGGCGCTGGGCTGCCGCATTCTCATCAGCGATGGCACGTATCAGGCAGTCGCCGAGATGATCGAGGCCCAGGACCTGGGACTGGTGCCTATTCCGGGCTTCCAGCAGGCGGTGCGCGTCTGGCACGTGCTGGACTACAAGCAGGAAGCGCTGCGGGGGCAATGGGGGCCAGTGGGGACGCCAATTGCCGTGCCGACGCATGCACAGACGGAGCATGATGCTGTATAATGGTCGCGCCTGGGGAGCAGGGGGGCTAGTCCCTTCTCCCGCGTGCTGAAGCCAGTATCTCTCTTTCCTGCGCTCTGTTCCTGTCGTTGGAGGCCGTCGTGGAGTTCGAGCTGCGCGACAAGATTGACGGGCAGTACTGTGTCACCGAGAAGCACGTCGGTGGGATGGGCATTGTCTACATCGTGCTGGACGAGTTCTCCCAGCGTCGCTTCGCCGTCAAGACGCTGAAGGAGGCGCTGCTCGAGGACCGCGCGGCCGTCAGCCGCTTCTCGGCCGAGGCCCGCACGTGGATGAACCTCGGCCGCCACGAGAACATCGTCGAGGCCATCATCTACCGCGAGATCGAGGGCCAGCCGTTCCTCTTCCTCGAGTACGTCGAGGGCACCAACCTCCAGTCGCTCATCGAGACCGAACATCGGCTCTTCCCGCCCCAGGCCGTGCTCTTCATGCAGCAGGCCTGCGCGGGCATGATCTTCGTGCACCGCGCGCGGGTCGGCCCTGCCCAGGAAGGCGTAGTCCACCGCGACCTCAAGCCCGCCAACCTCATGCTCACCCGCGAGGCTGTCGTCAAGATCACCGACTTCGGCCTGGCGAAAGCCCAGGGCATGTCGGGCGAGCACAGCGACGTGGGCGTTGGCCTGGGCACGTACCTGTACATGCCGCCTGAGCAGCTCCTGGACGCCTCCTCGGCCGACCGCACGTCGGACGTCTATGCCTTCGGCGCTGCCTTCTACACGGCCCTCACGGGGCGTCCGCCGCACCACGGGCAGAACGTGGCCCAGCTCGTGCGTAGCATCATGAACCAGGAGCCGGCCCGGCCCAGCCAGCTTACAGGTGGCATCCCGGCAGACCTGGACGAGCTGATCATGCGCTGCCTGGCCAAGCAGCGGAGCGACCGCTTCCAGAGCTTCGAGGAGATCGAGGCGGCGTTGCGAGGCGTCCAGGAGCTGGTCGCCGCAGCGCATTCGGGCCGCAAGGACGTGTGGCGCTGCCGGGCGTGTGCCTATCTGACCACCCGCCCCCTCGCCACCTGCCCGATCTGCGCCAACACCTTCGAGCACACGGGCTACCCACCCGAGACGCCTAGCACCGAGGACGCCGCCCCTGCCCCCGCGCTCGAGACCGCTGCCGAGGAAGCATCCCCCGAAGAGGAAGCGGTGCAGGTGCTGCTGCAGACCGCCCGCTCGTGGAGCGACCGAGGGGACCTGCAACGGGCCGTGAACGTGCTCCGCCAGGCCCAGGCCCTCGCGCCCGGCCATGTCGCGGCCCGGCAGGCTCTCGACGAGGCCGTGGTGGAGCTGGCGCGGCGCAAGCCCCGTGCCTCGGGCCGCAGCTATAACTGGCCGATGTTCCGCGGCAACATCACGCGCACCGGCTACACGCCGGAGGTTGTCGTCCCGCCCTTGCAGCGCCGCTGGCAGTACCGCGTCGGCGAGTGGATCCTCGCCTCTCCGGTGGTCGCCAATGGCGTCGTCTACAGCGCGGGCCACGAGAACCGGCCGGCGCAGCAGGGCCGTCTCGTCGCGCTGACCGCGGAGCGCGGCGAGCTGATTTGGGAGCATGACACGCCCCACGATATCCTGCTCACGCCCGCCATCCTGGGTGGCAACCTGCTCATCGTCGCCAGCCACAACTGGGTCGCTGCCCTCGATCCACGCACCGGCAGGTCGGTATGGGACTTCATCGCGGGGGCGCCGATCACGTGCAGCCCGGCGGCCTGGCAGAACGCCGTCTACTTCGGCACCGAAGACGGCACCATGGTCGCGCTGCACGCCCAGAGCGGCCAGCGCATGTGGATGTTCCGGGCTGAGATGGGCATCTACTCCTCCCCGCTGATCTGGGAGGGACGCATCCACTTCGGCTCGGGCGACAACCGCCTCTACGCGCTGAACCAGACGGACGGGCGGCTCGCGTGGGAGTTCATGAGTGCCGGTGAGATCAGCTCGACTCCGCTGTTCCATCGCGGGCGCGTGTATGTCGGCTCCGCCGATCAGCGGCTGTACTGCCTGGACTACCAGTCAGGGCGGCGGGTGTGGGAGTTCGCCACTGCCGGGCCCATCCATGGGTCCCCGGCCGCCTGGCAGGATCTCGTGTACATCGGGTCGCGCGACCGCAACCTCTATGCGCTCGCCGCGGATTCCGGCGCCCGGCGCTGGCACTTCACCGCCGGCGACTGGGTGGACTCCTCCCCCGCCGTCAGCGGCCGCACCGTCTACTTCGGCTCCCACGACGGCAAGCTCAACGCAGTCGAGGCCGAGATGGGGGTGCTCATGTGGGAGTATCCTACCGGTGGGGAGATCGCGACCTCGCCGGCCATCTCCGGCAGCAAGCTGTTCGTCGGCGCCAATGACGGCAATCTCTACTGCTTCCGCGCCACGTAGGGCCGCTGCTCTGTACCGGCGTGCCTGTTCCCCGCCGCTTTCTCAGGAGGACTGACATGTCTCTGCTCGTGCGTTGGGCCACACGCTGGGACCGCAAGGCCATTGCCGCCATGGTGGGGGAACTCGCGCGCCAGCACGGCGTCGAACCCGACGAAAGCCGCCTCGGCACCGCCTTTGAGTACGCCCTGGCCCACCCGAGCCAGGTTCGCTACGCCGTCGCACAGCAGGGCGACGAGGTCGTCGGCACCGTCGTGCTCTGCGACGCCTACAGCACCTGGCAGGCTGCCCCCTACGGCACCATTGAGGACTTCTATGTCGTGCCCGAGGCCCGCGGGCAGGGCGTCGGTACCGAACTCCTTGAGCTGATGGTCCAGGAAGCACGGAAACGCGGGTACTGCCGCGTCGAACTGCAGGTGCAGGAGGACAACGATTCCGCCTGGAAGTTCTACGAGTCACGGGGGCTCCACTTCACGGGGCACCTGGTCTATGCCCGCGACCTGCGGGAGGATGAACAGGAGGCGTAGCATGTCGCGTATGTTCGCTGTCTGTGGTTTGCTGTTGTGCGGGCCGCTGATGGCCGCCAGCTACTTCGCCGCGGCCCGGAACGTGGAGTGCGAGGGCGGTCAGGCTACCCTTGCGAGGACCTGGCGCTGCCTGCTGGAGCAGGGCTTCGAGTCCATGCCCCAGACCTGGGAAGTCAAGAACTACGAAGGCAACCTGAAGCTTGAGACCGTCAACCAGGCCCACGGTGGCGCCGCGGCCCTGTGGCTCACCCATGTCAAGCAGGTAGATACCGCCTGGGAGCTGATTGCACCCCCAGTCTCGGTCGAGGGCCTCACGACCGTGCGCCTGCGCCTGTGGCTGCGCACCAACCGCAGCCTCACCAACACGACCCCCCACAAGGACAGCTACTTCTCGTGCGTGGAGTTCCGCCAGGCCGATGGGGCCGTAGTCGGCAGCATCCCCATTTCGTGGGGCGGCCTGAATGAAACCTGGCACGTGATCGAAGCCACAGGCCCGGTGCCTGCCGACGCTGCGGTCGCCGTGGTGCGCATGGGGTGGGACAGCCCGAACATCGGGCCGGGCGAGTATGTCGCCATAGACGATCTGCAACTGCTTGGCCAGGGCAGGCAGCCGACCTTCGAGAGCGAGGGCGAGTGGACTTCCGGACCGGTCGCGATCCACGGGGCGACTGCCGTGACGGTGGACTGGCAGGCCAACACCCCGGCGCAGACGTCGATCCGCGTTCGCCTCGAAGGACAGGCGAGGGGGGGCAGTACGTGGCAGCCCATCGGGACGCCGCTGGTCAAGAGCGGACAGAAGCTGCCGCTCCCGGCGGACGTGGCGCAGGTGCGCTACGTCGTCGGGTTGAGCACTGCGGCCCCGGCCCTCTCCCCCACTGTCCGCAGTGTCACCCTCACCGCCGGCAAGCAGATCGTGCGGCAGGACCAGTTCCAGGGCGTGGACGTGGCAGCGCCGCAGTTGGCTGACTACGGACCCACTCGCGTCGCGACGTCTCCCGCTGCCCTGCGCTTCCGACTGGATGACGCCGGGGTCGGTGTGGCCGCAGAGAGCCTGCGCACCTGGCTCGACGGCGCCCCTGTGACGTTCGCCCTGCAGGGCGATGGCAGCTACAGCTACCGGCCGCCGCAGCCCCTCGC
>JAJFUB010000045.1 GCA_021372615.1 bacterium
CAGGTCATCGCGTGGCCGGGCTCGATCCGACCGCACACGAAGTTCGAGGGCGAGGTCTACATCCTGACGGCGGACGAGGGCGGTCGCCACACGCCGTTCTTCAACGGTTACCGGCCGCAGTTCTACTTCCGGACGACGGACGTGACGGGCTCGTCGGCGTTGCCGGAGGGCACGGAAATGATCATGCCGGGCGACAACGTGACGCTTTCGGCGGAACTGATCGTGCCGATCGCGATGGAAGAGGGCGTGCGGTTCGCCATCCGTGAGGGTGGTCACACCGTGGGCGCCGGGGTCGTGACGAAGGTCATCGAGTAAAGCAACGGCGGCCCACCCCCGGCCTTCGGCCGGACCCCTCCGGAGACGCTGCGCGCCTCACCGGGAGGGGGAGTGCGGCAGACGGCAGTTGACGGTACAGGAGAAATCCGATGGCGAGGACCAATCAGATCAGGATCAAGCTCAAGTCGTTCGATCACGAGATCCTGGACCGGTCGGCGCAGAAGATTGTAGAGACGGCGGAGCGCAGCGGCGCTCGCATCGCCGGCCCGATCCCGCTGCCCACCGACAAGCGCGTCCATTGCATCGTGAAGCCGACGGCGTTGGGTCGCAGCAGCCGGACGATGGAGCACTTCGAGATCCGGGTGCACAAGCGCATGATTGACATCATTGACTCCACCCAGCGGACGGTGGATGCGCTGATGAAGCTCGACCTGCCGAGCGGCGTGGACGTGTCGATCAAGACGTCGGCGGGGTAAGGGCAGGGATCAGGGGTCAGCGGTCAGGGGTCAGCGCACCGGCCGCCGCACGCATGACTTCTTCAAGGTGACGAAGATGCCAGCGATACTGGGCAAGAAGATCGGAATGACGCGCGTATTCGATGAGCAGGGCCGGATGGTTCCGGTCACGGTCATCGAGGCCGGTCCGTGTGTCGTCGTGCAGCGCAAGACGACGGCGAAGGACGGCTACGAGGCCATCCAGGTGGGGTTCGAGGACCGCAAGCGCGAGCGGCTGAACCAGCCGCAGCTGGGGCACTTCCAGTCGCGGAACGTCGCTCCGAAGCGCTACCTGCGTGAGTTCCACGTAGCGGCCGAGCAGGAAGTGAACACGGGCGACGAGATTCGCGTCGAGGTGTTCGCGAAGGGCGATCAGGTCGTGGTGCAGGGCACGTCGAAGGGCAAGGGTTTCGCGGGCGGCATGAAGCGGTACCACTTCCGCGGCGGCCCGATGGAGCATGGCGCCAGCAAGATCCACCGCAAGCCGATGTCCGGAGGCGCGACGGATGCGGCGCGCGTGTTCCCCGGCGCCCGACGGCCGGGGCACCTGGGCGCCGCGACGGTGACCCAGAAGGGCCTGACCGTAGTGGACGTGGACGCCGAACGGAACCTGCTGCTGATCAAGGGCGCCGTGCCGGGCGCCAACGGCGGCCTGCTGCTGATACGGAGCCGCGAGAGCGCGTAGCCTTGGGTGCACGGGCCCGGCCGCTGCGACGGGACGACCCGCGACTCGCCGGGTGAAGGGATGAGTTTGATGCCGCAGTTGTCACTCTACGATACGGCCGGACAGAAGGTGGGACAGGTCGAGGCCGCCGCCGAGGTCTTCGCGACCCCGCTGAACCGCGATCTGTTGCACCAGGCTGTCATGGTCATTGAAGGGCAGCGGACCCGCAAGGCCGGTCTGGCCAAGACGCGGGGCGAGGTGGATCGGACGACCGCCAAGATGTACCGCCAGAAGGGCCTCGGCCGCGCGCGCCACGGTGCCCGCAGCGCGCCGCTCTTTGTCGGCGGCGGGGTGGCCCACCCCCCCAAGGGCGACAACCGCGTCCTGACCATGCCCAAGAAGGCCCGCCGCAAGGCGCTGTATTCGGCGCTGTCGGAGAAGGCCCGGCGGGGCAAGGTCCTGGTGCTGCAGGAGCTGGCGCTGGCCGCTCCGCGGACCCGCGACGTGGTGGACCTGCTGGCGGCCATGCATGTGACGGGGAAGGTCATCATGCTGGTATCGGGGGACGAGGCCAACAACGAGAGCAACGCCAAGAGCGTGCGGAACATACCCGGCCTGCTGCTGCGCGAGGCGCCGCACCTGAACGCACGGGATGCGCTGTGGGCGGACTATGTCGTCCTGACGCAAGCGGCCTTGCAGGTCATGACCGGAGGAGGCGAGGCCGATGCTTAAGGGTGGCGACCCGAGTGTGTTGGAGCACCGCGCGATCATCCTGCGCCCGCTTGTGACCGAGAAGAGCATGCGGGAGTCGGCAGAGCACAACAAGTACTGTTTCAAGGTGGACACGCGGGCGAACAAGATCCAGATTGCCCGGGCCATCGAGGCGATCTTCAACGTACGGGTCCTGGACGTCAACACGATGATGATCCATGGCAAGGCCCGGCGGCGCAGCTACCGCCACCGCACCGGCCACACGTCGCGCTGGAAGAAGGCCATCGTGACGCTGGCGCCGGGTTCGACGATTGACGTGTTGGCGGGCGGGTAAGGCTGCCCACCCCCGGCCCTGCGGGCCGACCCCTCCCCGGGGGGGAGGGGTGAAGGCTACGGCCACGGCGCGGACGGGTACCAGACGGGAGCGCTGGCGTGGCGGCTCACTGGCCAGGTGAGCCCCGCTATCAGCAAGGAGCAACGAAATGGCACTCAAGGAACACAAGCCCACCTCAGCCGGTCGTCGCACGCTGACGACCGTCGTCAAGGAGGGCGTGGACAGGAACAAGAAGCCCGAGAAGGCTTTGCGGGTACGCAAGACCAACGCCGCCGGGCGGAACAACACCGGCAAGATCACCGTTCGCCACCAGGGCGGCGGCCACCGCAAGCTGGTGCGCCAGATTGACTTCAAGCGCAACAAGGACGACGTGCCGGCCAAGGTCGCCGCGATCGAGTACGACCCGGGCCGCTCGGCGAACATCGCCCTGCTGCACTACGCGGACGGCGAGAAGCGCTACATCCTGGCGCCGCTGGGCGTCTCCAAGGGCGACACGCTGATTTCCGGCAACGCCGTGCCGCCGCGGCTGGGCAACTCGCTGCCGCTGGAGCGGATCCCCCTGGGCAGCACGGTGCACAATGTCGAGTTGACGCCGGGGCGCGGCGGGCAGATGGTGCGCAGCGCCGGCGCGGAGGCCCAGGTCGTCGCCAAGGAGGGCACGCTGGTCACGCTCCGCCTGCCTTCGGGCGAGATGCGCATGGTGTCCCAGCGCTGCCGCGCGACGATGGGTCGGGTCGGCAACACGGACCATGGCAACGTGCGCGACGCGAAGGCCGGCCGCAGCCGGTGGCGCGGCGTCCGGCCGACGGTACGCGGCGTGGTCATGAACCCGAAGGACCATCCGCATGGCGGCGGCGAGGGCAAGGCGCCGATCGGTCTGGACAGCCCGCGGTCGCCGTGGGGCTGGAAGACGCTGGGCAAGAAGACGCGCAAGGTGCGGAAGCAGTCGAGCAAGTACATCGTGCGCCGGCGGGGCAGCAAGTAGAGTGACGGGGCGCGATTTGTCGCGCCGGTGGCCTGGGCGCGAGGGATCGCGCCGCACCAGAAGAGGTACGGTATGGCAAGGTCAATCAAGAAGGGCCCGTACGCCGAAGAGAAGCTCCTGGCCAAGGTGCAGGCGATGAACGAGAGCGGCCCGAAGCGCATGATCCGGACGTGGTCGCGACGCTCGACGATCTTCCCGGAGATGCTGGGGCACACCATCGCCGTGCACGACGGCCGCAAGCACGTGCCCATTCTGATCACCGAGAACATGGTCGGGCACAAGCTGGGAGAGTTTGCACCGACCCGCACCTTCCGCGGCATGCGCGGTGGCAAGTCTGAGAAGACGACGGGTGGCCCCAAGTAGGTCAGGGGCGGGCTCTGAGGAGCCCGGCCCGGTCGCGGGGCGGTCGCCTGCGGCCCCCCGTCGCAGCCGCCCACCGGTTTGAGGAGCAAGGACCATGGATGCAAGAGCGATTGCCAAGTACGTGCGGTGCGGACCGCGCAAAGTCATGCGATATGCGGATCTGGTGCGGGGCAAGGCGCTAGGCGAGGCGCGGTCGGTCTTGGGCGTGCAGCCCAGTCCGGCGGCCAGGGCACTGAGCCTGGTGCTGGAGTCGGCCGTGGCCAACGCTGAGAACAACCACAACATGGACGGCGACGACCTGACGGTCAAGACGGTCATGATAGACGGCTCGACCAAGATGCCGCGCCTGAAGCCACGGGCGCGCGGGCGGGCCGACCGGTACGTGCGGCGCACCTGCCACATCACGGTGGTCGTGAGTGACGGGCAGGCAGAGGAAGAGTAGGGCAGGCAGGACGGGCTCCGGGCGGAGACGCGGCGGGGCCCGAGTGACGGCGAACCTGATCGTTCGCCCCACGCGACGCAGAACATGGAGTGACCCATGGGACAGAAGGTACATCCGTACGGCTTCAGGCTGGGCGTGATCCGCGAGGCACGCAGCCGCTGGTTCGCCGAGGGCAAGCGCTACCGCGACCTGCTCATCGAGGACATCAAAATCCGGCAGTTCGTGCTGGACCAGACGCGGAACGCCTCGGTCTCCGACATCACGTTGGAGCGCGCTGCGGACACCATCACCGTGACGGTCTCGACCGCCAAGCCGGGCATCATCATCGGCAAGGGTGGGCGGGACGTAGACACGATGCGCCAGAAGATCGAGAAGATGTCCGGTCAGAAGGTGCGCGTGAATGTCGAGGAGACGAAGGAACCGGACCTGAACGCGCAACTCGTGGCCGACAACATCGCCCGGCAGATCGAGCGCCGCGTCTCGTACCGGCGCGCGATGCGGCAGGCCGTGGACCGCGCGATGCGGCTGGGGGCCGGCGGCATTCGCTGCTCCGTCAGCGGTCGCCTCGGCGGCGCCGAGATCGCCCGCACCGAGGGCGTCGGGCCCGAGGGTCGCGTGCCACTGCACACGCTGCGCGCCGATGTGGAGTATGGCCGCGCCGAGGCTAAGACGGGCTACGGGCACATCGGCGTGAAGGTCTGGGTGTACCGCGGCGAGGTGCTGCCCCCCAAGAAGGAGTCGGCCGCCCCGCCGGCGCCGGAGGTTGAGGCCCCGGCCGCAGCGGCTCCGGCCGCCGAGCCCGTGGTAGCGGAAGCCCCCGCAGCGGCGGCCGTGGAGGCTCCCCCGGCCCCGGTCGTGCCGCAGATTGACGCGGCTCCGGCGCAGACCGAAGTGATCGAATTGGCGGCGCCCGAAGAGGACGAACTGCTCAGCGCCCTGGGCGGCCCCGAGGCGAGCGAAGAGGAGTAACCGACGATGTTGATGCCCAAGCGCACCAAGCACCGGAAGACCCATCGCGGCAACATGCGCGGCGCGGCGGACCGTGGCAACAACCTGGACTTTGGCGAGTTCGGTCTGCAGGCGCTGGAGCCGTCGTGGATCACCAGCCGGCAGATCGAGTCGGCCCGTGTGGCCATGACCCGCTATGCCCAGCGCGGCGGCAAGGTTTGGATCCGGATCTTCCCGGACCGCCCGGTCACCAAGAAGCCGGCTGAGACCCGCATGGGTAAGGGTAAGGGCGCCCCGGAGTTCTGGGTCGCCGTCGTGAAGCCGGGCCGGGTCATGTTCGAGATGGCCGGCGTGCCGGTAGACGTGGCCAAGGAAGCCATGCGGCTGGCCATGCACAAGCTGCCGATCAAGTGCCGCTTCGTCACGCGGGAGGATGATCTGAATGCCTGACAACTCCAAGAGCACCCGCGACTTCGTGGAGCAGATTCGCCAGGCTTCGCCTGAGGAACTGCACGAGCGGCTGCGCCACATCCAGGAGGCGCTGTTCAATCTGCGCTTCCGGCTGGCGTCCGGACAGGTTGAGGACCCCAAGCGCGTGCGCAAGTACCGCAAGGCGATCGCGCGCATCCGCACCATTCAGACCGAGCGCGGGCTGAGCTAAGGATATCTGACTAGAGGCAGAGCGATGAGCGAGAAGCTGAAGCGAACTCTTGAGGGCACCGTGGTCAGTGACAAGATGGACAAGACCGTCGTGGTGGCCGTGCAGCGCCTGACCCCGCACCCGGTCTATGGTCGCGTGCTGCGCCGCACCGCGCGGTTCAAGGCCCACGACGAGACCAACGACGCCCACACCGGCGACCGCGTGATGATCACCGAGTGCCGGCCGCTGTCGAAGGACAAGTCCTGGCGCGTGGTCCAGGTCCTCGAGCGGGCGAGATAGGGCGCGGGCAGCAACGCCCGGAACGACGGCGCGACGGATGGCGCCACCACGACTGAGCAGCAACGGACGTGCCAGCAGGATGCTGGCGCTCCCACGACACACGCCGGAGGCGTACGGAAGTGCCTTTTTCTACCGAACAGATTCGCAACCTGGTATTGATCGGCCATCGGGGCTCGGGGAAGACCTCCCTGGTCGAGGGCCTGCTGTTCGCCACCGGCGCCATTGATCGTCTGGGCAAGGTGGACAACGGGACCGCCACGGCGGACTTCGAGGCTGAGGAAGTCGCCCGACAGATCTCGATCACCCCGTCGCTGTGCCACTGCGAGTACGGCGGCGTGAAGATCAACCTGGTGGACACCCCGGGGTACTCGGAGTTCTTCGCCGACGTGCCGGTGGCGATGAAGGTGGCCGACACGGCGCTGCTCGTCCTGGACGCGCAGGCCGGCGTCGAGATCCACACCATCAAGGTGTACAGCACTGCCCGCGAGATGGGCGTTCCGGTGGTCGGCGTCGTCAGCAAGATGGACAAGGAACACGCCGACTTCGCCGCCGCCGTGGATAGCATGAACCGGATGCTCAAGGACTGCGAGGCCGTGCCGGTACAGTTGCCGATCGGCCAGGGGACAAGTTTTGGGGGCGTCGTGGACCTGGTGGCCCTGAAGGCCTACACGGGAAGCGGCAAGGACCTGAAGGCGACGGATGTGCCGGGGGATCTGGCCGACGCCGTGGCCGAGGCGCGCGAGAAGCTGATTGATGCCGTGGCCGCGACCGATGACGATCTGACCGAGAAGTACCTGGAGGCCGGCGAGCTGACCGCCGCCGAGCTGGCCAACGGGCTGAAGAAGGCTGTGGCCGAGGGGCTGCTGGTGCCCGTGCTGTGCTGCGACGGCCTGGAGGCGAAGGGCCTGGGCTCTTCCCTGGAGTTCTTCAAGGGCAGTTGCCCCGCACCGAACGCGCGCCCGGCCTGGACCGGCGTCAAGCCTGGCACCGACCAGGAAGAGACCCGTGAGTGCGCGGCCGCCGCCCCGTTCTCGGCCTTCGTGTTCAAGACGCTGAGCGACCCGTACGTCGGGCGGATCAACCTCCTCCGCGTGGTGTCGGGCAAGGCGACGAGCGACATGCCCGTGACGAACACCAGCCGCAACGCGAAGGAGAAGCTGTC